>NZ_JAAKZV010000330.1 GCF_011044975.1 Streptomyces coryli
CCACCCGCCGACGCCCCCCGCACCCCAGTCGCGGGCGACGCCGCCGGGTGGTCCATGGAAGAGCGGCTGTACAACCAGGTCTGGGGCATGTTCGAGGACCTGGCGCGCACCGTCGCCGCCTATCGGTCCGCGGTCGACTTCGCCGAGTCCCGGATGGACCGCGAGCTGGAGAGCGTGCTGTCCGATCCGCGTACGCGGATGGGCCCGGTCGCCGACGCCGCCCGCGAGGCGGCCCGTAAGAAGCACGCCGACCTCGTCGGCACCGCCCGTGCCGCTCTCGAGCGCGACATCGCGCAGCTCGAGGCCGAGGCCGATGTCGTGGAGCCCGCGCTGCCCCCGCCCTTCGCCGGCTGGGAGAGTCCCACCTGGCATGGTTACCAGGTCCCCGGCGAGCTGCCGCTCGCCGTCCGCCTCGGTGACCTGCGGCTGCCGGAGACATCAGGGCTGCGCATCCCGATGCTGGTCCGGCTCCCGCTGGAGCGCGGGCTGTGGATCGACAGCGGCCGCGGCGCCTCCACCGAGGCGGCCTTCATCGACGCCGCGCTGGCCGATCCGAGCCTCGCCGACCCCGGCGAGCTGCGCGCCCGCGCCGCCCGCACCGCGGTCGCGCATGCGGCCCGGCTGCTCGCCACGTACCCGCCGGGCGAGCTGTCCGTGCAGGTCATCGACGCGGCCGGCACCGCGGCCCCGGCGCTGACCCCGCTGCTGCACTCCGGCGTGCTGGCCGACCCGCCGCCGACCGGCGCGGCCGGCGTCCAGGCGACCCTGGACAAGCTCACCCAGCGCGTCGACCTCGTCCAGATGGCGATCCGCAGCGGCGCCGCCGACGCGCTGCCTGATGACCTCGACGTCGCCGAGCAGCTGCTCGTCGTGCACGACTTCCCGCACGGCTTCGACGACCGGGCCGTCACCCAATTGCGCTATCTCGCGGACGAGGGTCCGTCCGTCGGCGTGCACCTGCTGCTGGTGGCCGACCGGGAGGACACCCGCGGCTTCGGCCCGGTGCTGGATCCGCTGTTCCGGACGCTGCTGCGGCTCACGCCCGTAGCCGACGATCACCTGGCGGACCCGTGGGTGGGGCATGCCTGGACATACGAGCCGGCCGTGGTGCCGGCGGGCAGCCAGGTGCTGACGCAGGTGCTCGGGCAGGTGGCGGCGGCACGGCGGCTGCAGGGGCGGTAGGCGGTACGGGCCGGGGTCGGCCCGTACCGCTCAAGTGGTGCGCCCGGCGCCGTGCGGCCACGCTTGATCCGTGGACGTATCGCCGCTCGCCTGGGTGCTGACCATCGTCGCCCTTTGCCTGCTCATCGCCGTCGACTTCTTCGTCGGGCGCAAGCCGCACGAGGTGTCGATGAAGGAGGCCGGGACCTGGACAGTCGTCTGGGTCGTCCTGGCCGTGCTCTTCGGGCTCGGCATCTGGTGGCACTCCGGGTCCAAGCCGTCGGGCGAGTTCTTCGCGGGCTACATCACCGAGAAGTCGCTCAGCGTCGACAACCTCTTCATCTTCGTCCTGATCATGAAGAAGTTCGCCGTGCCTTCGCAGTACCAGTCCCGGGTGCTGATGATCGGCGTGATCATCGCGCTCGTGATGCGCGCCATCTTCATCGCGCTCGGCGCCGCGCTGATCAACTCCTTCGCCTGGATCTTCTACCTCTTCGGGATCTTCCTGATCTGGACCGCCTGGAAGCTGATCAAGGAGGCCAGCGCAGAGGACCACAACGAGGAGTACGAGGAGAACAAGCTGCTCAAGGCGGTCGAGCGGCGCTTCCCCTCGACCAGCGAGTACCACGGCACCAAGCTCTTCGTATACGAGAACGGGCGCAAGCTCATGACCCCGATGCTGGTCGTGATGCTGGCGATCGGCTCCACCGACCTGCTGTTCGCGCTGGACTCGATCCCGGCGATCTTCGGGCTCACCCAGGACGCGTTCATCGTCTTCACCGCGAACGCCTTCGCGCTGATGGGCCTGCGGCAGCTGTACTTCCTCATCGGCGGCCTGCTCGACCGCCTCGTCCACCTCTCGTATGGCCTGTCGATCATCCTCGGCTTCATCGGGATCAAGCTGATCCTGCACGCCATCCACGAGACGACCGACCTGCACGTACCCGAGATTTCCACCCCCGTGTCGCTCGGCGTGATCTGCGGTGTCCTCATCATCACGACCATCACCAGCCTGCGGGCATCGCGGAACTCCGACGCGGCCGGCGTCTGACGCAGGTGTGAGCCGGTCCACAACCAGGTCTTTTGACTCTGGCTTTACCTCCTCTTGGCCATTCTTGTACCGTTGATGGTCATGCCACTAGGAGGGGAATCGGTTTGGACGTCTCACTGACCTTGTGGGTGCTCACGGTCGTCGGACTGTGTGCGCTCATCGCGGTCGACTTCTTCATCGGCGGTCGTAAGCCGCACGAGGTCTCGATCAAGGAGGCCGGTATCTGGACGATCGTCTGGATCGTCCTCGCCGCGCTCTTCGGCCTCGGACTGATGGTCTGGGGCGGCGGCCAGATCGGCGGCGAGTTCTTCGCCGGATACATCACCGAGAAGTCACTCAGCGTCGACAATCTCTTCGTCTTCGTCCTGATCATGGCGAAGTTCGCGGTCCCGGCGATCTACCAGCAGCGGGTGCTGATGATCGGCGTGCTGATCGCGCTGGTGCTGCGCGCCGTCTTCATCGCCGCGGGCGCGGCCGCGATCAACACCTTCGCCTGGGTCTTCTTCATCTTCGGCGCCTTCCTCATCTACACGGCCTGGAAGCTCATCCAGGAGGCCCGTGCCGACGAGGAGGACGAGGAGTGGGAGGAGGGCCGCCTGATGAAGTTCATCGAGCGGCGCGTCCCCTCCACCGACAAGTGGCACGGCACGAAGATGTTCGTCCGGGAGAACGGCAAGCGGCTGGTCACGCCGATGCTGATCGTCATGCTGGCGATCGGCACCACGGACGTGCTGTTCGCGCTGGACTCGATCCCGGCGATCTTCGGCCTGACCCAGGACCCGTACGTCGTCTTCACCGCGAACGCCTTCGCGCTGATGGGTCTGCGGCAGCTGTACTTCCTCATCGGCGGCCTGCTGAAGAAGCTGGTCCACCTGTCGTACGGCCTGTCGATCATCCTCGGCTTCATCGGCGTGAAGCTGGTGCTGCACGCCATCCACGAGACGACCAGCCTGCACGTACCGGAGATCTCCATCCCGGTCTCGCTGGGCGTCATCTGCGGCGTGCTGGTCATCACGACGATCACCAGCCTGATGGCGTCGAAGAAGCAGCAGGCGGCCGAGGCCGAGAAGGCGGAGCGGTCCGAGAAGCAGGACATCGAGGCCTGAGCCTTCGGGCCGGGCGCTGTCAGACCCTGGCCATACAGTTGGCCAAATGAGCACACCAGCGGGCAGGCAGGACGTGGCGCACAGCGCCGTCGTCTTCCTGCCCGCTGGTGTCGGTGCTCCGCCGCGGGCGGGGCGCATCGCGCTCACCCCGGCGCCCGGCGGGCCCGCGCCGGAGGGCGCCGACGCCGAGCTCACCGTCGTCCGGCCGCACGGCGAGGCGGTCTATCGCACCAGCGTCCCGGCCCGGCTGCTCACCATCGCCGAGGCGCTCCCGCTGCTGGCCGCCGCCGGGCGCGACCTCAGGGCGCACCGGGCCGCCGCCTGCTGGGGTGCCGCCGCGCTGCACGCGCTGCATCTGGTGGCGCGCGGGCGGCTGCTCCCCGGGCTCACCGAGGACGGCAGGGAGGCCTGGCGGGCGGGGCCGCTCGATGCCGAGGACCTGGCGCAGCTGCGCGGCATCGCCGCCGCCATGCCGTACGAGGCGCGGGCGGTGCCGCTGGAGGGGCGCTCCTCGCTCGAGCTCCCCGATGCCGAGGGCCTGGTCCGCGGCTTCCTGGACGCGGTGGCCGACACCCTGCCGCGTACGCCGGGGGCGCCGGCCGCCGCCGGGCATGCCGCGTATGCCACCGCGGACCCGCAGGGCGTCCGGCTCCCCGCCGCCGCGGGCTGGGTCGCCGAGGTGGCGGCGGGCGCCGACGCGGGCGTGAAGATCTCGCTGCGGCTGCACCTGTCCGCCCATGAGCTCTACGAGCCCGACGCCCGCCCCGCCGCCGTAGCGCTGCAGGTGCACAGCCTCGCCGATCCCACGCTGCTCAGCGACGCCGTCGGCCTCTGGGACGGCTCCGCCGCCGGCGCCTTCGGCCCGCGCGCCCGCGTCGATACGGTCCTGGCGCTGCGCCGCGCCGCCCGCGTCTGGCCGCCGCTGGCGCGACTGCTCGACCAGTCGGTGCCCGACACCCTCGTCCTCCAGGACGACGAGCTGCAGGAGATCCTCGGCCCGGCCGCCCGCCGGCTGGAGGCGGCCGGCATCAAGGTGCACTGGCCGCGCAGCCTCGTCCGCGACCTCACCGCGGACGCGGTGGTGCGTCCAGGGCCCGGCACCGCGTCGAACGAGACGAGTTTCTTCGACGCCGAGCAGCTGCTGGAGTTCCGCTGGCAGGTGTCGCTCGGCGGACTGCCGCTGACCGAGCGGGAGATGGACGAGCTGGCCGAGGCGCACCGCCCGATGGTGCGGCTGCGCGACCAGTGGGTGGTCGTCGACCCGGAGCTGGTGCGCAAGGTCCGTAAGCGCGCGCTCGGCTATCTCGACCCGGTGGAGGCGCTCGCCGTCGCGCTCACCGGCGAGGCGGAGGTGGACGGCGAGCAGGTGCCGGTGCGCCCGACGGGCACGCTGGCCGAGATCCGTAAGGGGCTGGCGCTAGAGGGCGAGCCCCTTACCCAGCAGCCGCCGGGACTCGCCGCCACCCTGCGCGAGTATCAACTCCGCGGCCTCGCCTGGCTGGACCGCATGACCCGCCTCGGCCTCGGCGGCTGCCTCACCGACGACATGGGCCTCGGCAAGACCATCACCGTCATCGCCCTGCAGCTGCGGCGCAGGCCGTCGGCGCCGGTGCTGGTGGTCTGCCCGGCGTCCCTGCTCGGCAATTGGCAGCGGGAGATCGAGCGTTTCGCCCCCGGCGTGCCGGTGCACCGCTATCACGGCAGCGGCCGCTCCCTGGACGGCGCGTCGGCGTCGGGCGGCTTCGTCCTCACCACGTACGGGACGATGCGCACCAGCGCGCCCGAACTGGCCGGCGTCCCCTGGGACCTGGTCGTCGCCGACGAGGCGCAGCACGTCAAGAACCCGTACTCGGCGGCCGCCAAGGCGCTCCGTACGATCCCGTCGCGCGCCCGCGTCGCCCTGACCGGCACCCCCGTGGAGAACAACCTCTCCGAGCTCTGGGCCATCCTCGACTGGACCACCCCCGGCCTCCTCGGCGGCCTGAAGAACTTCCGCGCCCGGCACGCCCGCGCCATCGAGTCCGAGGGCGACCCGGACGCGGCGGAGCGGCTGGCGCGGCTGGTCCGCCCGTTCGTGCTGCGCCGCCGCAAGGCCGACCCCGGCATCGCGCCCGAGCTGCCGCCGAAGACCGAGACGGACCACCCGGTGGCGTTGACCCGCGAACAGGCCGTGCTCTACGAGGCGGTGGTGCGCGAGGCGCTCGACGAGATCGCGTCCGCGGAGGGCACGATGGCGCGGCGCGGCCTGGTGATGAAGCTGCTCACCTCGCTCAAGCAGATCTGCAACCACCCGGCGCAGTATCTGCGCGAGCCCGACGGCCTGCTGGCGGCCCGCTCGGGAAAGCTGCAGCTTCTCGACGAGCTGCTGGAGACGATCGTGGCGGAGGACGGCGCGGTGCTCGTCTTCACGCAGTACGTGACGATGGCCCGGCTGCTCGAGCGCCATCTCGCCGCCCGGGGCATCCCGTCCCAACTCCTGCACGGCGGCACCCCGGTGCTGGAGCGGGACGCGATGGTCGCGCGCTTCCAGAACGGCGAGGTCCCGGTCTTCCTGCTGTCCCTGAAGGCGGGCGGCACCGGCCTGAACCTGACCCGGGCGGGCCATGTCATCCACTACGACCGCTGGTGGAACCCCGCCGTCGAGGAGCAGGCCACCGACCGCGCCTACCGCATCGGCCAGACCCAGCCGGTGCAGGTGCACCGCCTGATCACGGAGGGCACGGTGGAGGACCGGATCGACGAACTCCTCATCACCAAGCGCTCCTTGGCCGACGCCATCCTCGGCGCCGGGGGCGGCGAGACGGCGCTGACGGAGCTGTCGGACGCGGACCTGGCGGAGCTGCTGGCGCTGCGCGCGGGGCCTGACAGCGGTGAGGGGGACCTGTGAGCCGTACGAACCCTGCCCGCCCCGACGCGCCTCCGCCGTGGGACCCGCTCAAGCCACCCCTGCGCGTCCCCGGCGACGACCGGCGCCGCATCTTCCCGGCGTTCGCCGCGCGCAAGGGCAGCCGGGTCCCCTTCGCCGATACCTGGTGGGGCGAGGCCTGGCTGGCCGCGCTCGAGCAGACGTCCCTGGACTCCGGCCGCCTCGCGCGTGGCCGCACGTATGCGCGCGGGGGCCATGTCCAGGAGATGACGGTCACGCCCGGACGCGTCGCCGCCCTCGTCCAGGGCAGCCGCCCGCGCCCGTATCGCGCCGAGGTCCGCCTCCGGACCCTCACCGACGCCCAGTGGGACCACTTCCTCGACCGGGCCGCGGCCGACCCCGCCCACCTGGCCGCCCTGCTCGACAAGGAACTGCCGCACGCCCTGGCCGACTCCGGCACCCGGCTCCTCCCCGCGGAGGGCGACCTGGCGCCGCACTGCTCATGCCCCGACACCGGGCGTCCGTGCAAGCACGCGGCCGCGCTCTGCTACCAGGCGGCGCGGCTGCTGGACGCCGACCCGTTCGTGCTGCTGCTGATGCGGGGGAGGGGCGAGTCGGAGCTGCTGGAGCAGTTCCGCCGCCGCAATGCGGCGCGGTCCGCCGCGGAGTCCCGGGGGCGCACGGCGCCGGGCGTCCCGGCGCGCGAGGCGGTCTTCCGCACGAACCGGCCGCCGCTCCCGCCGCCCCTGCCGCTCCCCGAACTCCCGGGTACGGGCCCGGCGCTGCCCGATCCGGAGCCGGGCCTGCCGGTGGACTCCACGGCCGTGGAGCTGCTGGCGGGGGACGCGGCTTCCCGCGCGCATGCGGCGCTGACGCGGATGACGGGGGTGGGCGGCCTTGGGCCTGCCTCGGCGGGGGGCCGTAACTCCGCCGCCGCGCGCGGCACCACGCCCGCCGCGCCGACTGGCTCCACGCCCACCGCGCCGGGGGGCCGTAACTCCGCCGCGGCTCCCGGGTCCACGCCCGCCGCGGCGCCCGGGTCCACGCGCGCTGCGCGCCCCGGCTCCACACCCGCTGCGCGGCCCGGCTCCACGCCCGCCGCGCAGCGGGTGTGGAGCCTGTCTCCTATACACATCGCCGAGCCCACGAGACATGA
>NZ_JAAKZV010000331.1 GCF_011044975.1 Streptomyces coryli
GGCTACGGGAGGAGTGGGGGGCGGGGGCTGGGTTGAGCTGCCGGGTGGCGGTTGCCCTGCCCTTATAAGCCCCAACCGCTATAAGCCCAACGGCTATAAGCCCAACCGCCTATAAGCCCATCCGGCGTTTGAGGATTCCGTGGCGAAGCCACAGGATGCCGCGCCGCAGGCGCGAACCCAGCGCTAGCCCAGCAGCTCCGCAAGGTCCAAGGCGGAGGCGACCCGGACGGCGACGTCCTCCGCGTACTCCGCGTCGGCTCGGGTGAAGGCCTTTCGCGATGAGCGGCGTAGGAAGGTCACCACTCCCAAGGTCCGCCCACGGCTGCGCAGCACAGCGCAGAGGGCGTGCACGCTTCCGTCCGGCCACTTGCGGGCCGCTGCCCAGCCCGAGGCGACCGCGTCGCCCGCGCCGCCGCAGCTCGATCGCACCGAGCCGCCGCGCTCCACTGCCTGGAGTGCCGGATGGCCGGCCGGGTAGCGGAGCGGGAAGCCGCCCGGGCCCGTGGGCAGGCACGGGCCCGGGCCCGCGGCCGGGGTCGCCGCGACCCGTACCAACTGGACCTGTGCGGCGGCCTGGTCCGGCGCAGCCGGGTGCTGCAGGTCGATCAGGGCGTCATCCGCGAAGCCCGCCAGTGCGAAGTCCAGATAGACCGTCGCCGCCTCCATCGGCTCCTCGCACTCGGCTGCTGCACGGCCCGCCCGGTGCAGCTGGTGGTCGCGGAAGCGCAGTACCGAGGCCTCCTGCTCTGCGAGTTTGGCCTCCGTGATGTCCTGGAAGAGCCAGCCGACTCCCAGCGGCACCGGCTCCTCCGCCAGCGGCGAAGCCAGCCGCACGAAGGCGCTGCGCCAGCATCGGCGGCGTACCGGCTCGCCGGCCTCGCCGCGGACCGCCACCCAGACGTCGGCAGGGGCCGATGGTGCGCCCTGCGCCATCACATGCTGCAGCGCGCTTTCCAGCTCCTCGACGCCCTGCTCGAGCAGCTCGCCGAGCGGGCGCCCGAGGAGTGCCGAGCGGCCGGTGCGCAGCGCCCTTGCCGCCTGTCCGTTGGCCACCGCGGGACGCAGATCGGCGTCTACGAGCACGACACCCCACGCCGCGTCCTCGAAGAGGGCCTCGCTCAGGGCGATCGAGCGCTCCAGGTCGATCTGCGCGTGCACCTCGCTGAAGGCGCAATAGACACCGGCCGGTTCGCCGCCTGCCGTCCGCACTCCCGCCGACTGCGTTCGTACGAGAACCCGGCGGCCGTCCTTCGTCAGCAGTGCGAATTCATGCACCTGGCGGCCCGGGGCGCCCATCGCCGACAGCAGGCGTTCCTTGATCTCCTCGGCGTCCTCGTCCCGTACCGCCCAGCCGGCGAGTCCGTCGCGGCCCACGGCCTCCTCGGTGGTCCACCCCAGCAGATGTTCCGCCTCGCGGTTCCAGTGCGTTACCCGGCCCTCGGCGTCGAACGCGCACAGCGCCGCATCCATGCCGTCCAGCAGCGCGGCCAGCAGGTCAGGGCGTCCCGGAGGCGGCACCGGCGCGTCGTCCGAGGCCGCCCCCGGCCGCTTCGTGTCGCGCGTAGCACTCATCCCGGCACCCCCTGCTGGACCCGTGGCTGCTGCGATCATTCAACCTCGAACGTGACGCAGCCCACACCCACTTCGCCCAATTCTTTATTCGGTTGAGAGCGGATCCGGTCGTGCCTAGTGTGTGGGGCACACGAGAAGGGAGGTGGTTCGGCAGATGATTGATTACCGGACGCGTGAGGTGACTGCGGGCTAGTCGTCCGCTGTTGCGCTTCGAGCGCCAACGCCGGACCGGGGTGCGAGCGGTGCACCCAGCCGGCCCAATCCCAAGCAGTTGCCCGACCCGCGGCTCGCCGGTACGTCCGGCCGGCCCCCTCCTGGGGACCAGAGTCGCGGGTCGACTGCGTTCTGCGGAGCTACAGAGCTACGGGCAGAGGCGCTCCACTGCCCACTCCCCGTCGGCGAGGACATAGCGCAAGCGATCATGCAGCCGGTTCTCCCGCCCCTGCCAGAACTCCACCGCCTCCGCGATCACCCGGAAGCCGCCCCACTCCGGTGGCGCCGGCACCTGCTCCCCCTCCGGATAGCGCGCCGTCAACTCCGCGTACCGCCGGTCCAGTTCCGCCCGCGTGCCGACCACCGCCGACTGGTCGCTCGCCCACGCGCCCAGCTGCGACCCGTGCGGCCGCGTCCTGAAGTACGCGGCGGTCTCGTCCCGCCCGGTCCGCTCCGCCGTGCCGCGCACGATGACCTGCCGGGCCAGCGGATGCCAGGGGAAAAGCAGCGAGATATACGGATTCGCCGCCAGCTCCCGCCCTTTTCGCGAGCCGTAGTTCGTATAGAAGACGAAGCCCCGCTCGTCATAGTGCTTCAGCAGCACCGTCCGCGAACTGGGCCGCCCGTCCGCGTCGGCGGTCGAGACCACCATGGCGTTGGGCTCGTAGAGCCCGCTCTCCGCGGCCTGCTTGAACCAGCGGTCGAATTGCTCGTACGGGCCGGGCGCCAGCTCCTCCTCCGCCAGACCGGCGGAGCGATACGAGGCGCGCATGTCGGCGGGGTCGTAGTCAACGTGTCGCACGCACTCATCTTGTCAGCCAAGCCGCCGAAAGCCCGAACAGTTTGCCCAGCGGACCACTGACGTAATCCTCCTGGCCGCGGATCGGTCAGTGTGGACCATGTCACGGTGCCTCGCATGTGCGTGACCCGACAGAATCAGGCAGCGGAGCACTGTAGACCTCCTCCGCTTGCGGGATATCGTGGCCGGGCTCGCGGGTGGGTGAGGCCGCCCCGAGCGGGGCATACACCTCATGCTCAAAACCTGGGGTGACGGCGTTACGGAACGCGAGCTGACGAGCCGCGGAACTCGTATATCGCCGCCCCGGCATCGCTGATGACCATCACGAGGGAGCCGCCTGATGTCCGACTTCGTACCCGGACTCGAAGGAGTAGTCGCGTTCGAGACGGAGATCGCCGAGCCCGACAAGGAGGGCGGCGCGCTCCGATACCGCGGCGTCGACATCGAGGACCTCGTCGGTCATGTCTCGTTCGAGAACGTGTGGGGGCTCCTCGTCGACGGCGCCTTCAAGCCGGGGCTGCCGCCGGCCGAGCCGTTCCCGATCCCCGTGCACTCCGGTGACATCCGCGTCGACGTGCAGTCCGCGCTGGCGATGCTCGCCCCGGTGTGGGGCATGCGGCCGCTGCTCGACGTCGACGAGGCGCGGGCCCGCGAGGACCTCGCGCGCGCGGCCGTGATGGCGCTGTCGTACGTGGCGCAGTCGGCGCGCGGGCAGGGGCTGCCGATGGTGCCGCAGAAGGAGATCGACAAGGCCAAGACGGTCGTCGAGCGGTTCATGATCCGCTGGCGCGGTGAGCCGGACCCGAAGCATGTGGCCGCGGTGGACGCCTACTGGACGTCGGCTGCCGAGCACGGGATGAACGCCTCGACCTTCACGGCCCGGGTCATCGCCTCGACCGGCGCGGATGTCGCGGCCGCCCTCTCCGGTGCCGTCGGCGCCATGTCCGGGCCGCTGCACGGCGGCGCGCCCTCGCGCGTGCTGCACATGATCGAGGAGATCGAGCGCACCGGCGACGCGGACGCGTACGTCCGGCAGGCCCTCGACAAGGGCGAGCGGCTGATGGGCTTCGGGCACCGGGTCTACCGCGCCGAGGACCCGCGGGCGCGGGTGCTGCGGCGCACGGCGAAGGAGCTCGGCGCGCCGCGCTTCGAGGTCGCCGAGGCGCTGGAGAAGGCGGCGCTGGCGGAGCTGCACGCGCGGCGTCCTGACCGGGTGCTGGCGACGAACGTCGAGTTCTGGGCGGCGATCGTGCTGGACTTCGCCGAGGTGCCGGCGCACATGTTCACGTCGATGTTCACCTGCGCGCGGACCGCGGGGTGGAGCGCGCACGTACTGGAGCAGAAGCGGACCGGCCGGCTGGTGCGCCCGTCGGCGCGCTATGTGGGCCCGAAGACGCGAAGCCCGCGCGACATCGAGGGCTACGACGCGATCAAGACGCCGCTGCGCTAGCTCGGACGGGCGGGCTGCGTCAGGGCCCGGTCCAGCAGCTCCGCCCAGTGCGTGGCCACGTGCTCGCGGCGGGCGCTGTCGTCCGTCAGGACGTTCGCCAGGCCCAGGCCGCGGGCCATGTCCAGGAAGCCCTGGATCGTTTCGCGGACGCCCGGGACGGACTCGTCCGCGTCGAGGAGTTCCACCGCCATGCGGTGGGCCTCGCGGCCGACGCGGGCCTCCAGGGCGGTGACGCGGGGGCGCAGGCCATCCTCGTTCGCGGCGGCCACCCAGAGTTGCAGGGCGGCGCGGAAGAGCGGGCCCGCGTAGAGCTCGACGAGGGCGCGGGCCACCGCGGTGCGGTCCGCGCCGTCCTTCTCCGCGAGCAGGTCGCGGAGCGCCGCCGAGCGCTGCGCCGCCACGTGTTCCACGGCCGCCGTGAAGAGGTCCTCCCTGGTGGGGAAGTGGTGCTGGGTGGCGCCCCGGGAGACGCCCGCCCGCTCCGCCACCACCGTCACGGTGGATCCGCTCCAGCCGTGCTCGGCAAGGCAGTCGACCGCCGCCTCCAGGAGCCGCTGCCGCGTGGCGCGGCTGCGGTCCTGGCGGGGGGCGCGGCCGCGGGGGCGGGTCACCGTGCCCATGCGGGGTCCCGCTTCTCGAGGAAGGCCATCATGCCCTCGCGCGCCTCGTCCGAGCCGAAGAGGCGGGCGGAGAGGGCGGCCAGGTCGTCCGTATCACGGTCAAGGGCACGCCGGACGTCGGCGGTCACCAGCTTCTTCGACTCCGCCAGGCCCTGCGGGGAGGCGCGGCGGATGCCCTGGAGGATCGGGCCGAGGGCCATTTTCGCGCTCATGGCGGCGATGGTGACCAGGCCGATACGGGCCGCCTCGGCACCGTCGAAGGGCTCACCGGTGAGGAAATAGCGGGCCGCGGCGCGGGCGTCGATGCGGCACAGCAGCGGGATGGAGATCACGGCCGGGGCGAGCGCGAGGCGCGCCTCGGTGAAGGCGAAGGACGCGCCCGTCCCCGACACCACGATGTCGCAGGCGCCGAGGAGGCCGATGCCGCCCGCCCGCGCATGACCGCTGATCCGCGCGATCACCGGTTTCGGCAGCTCGACGATCGCGCGCAGCAGCGCGGCCAGGGCCAGCGGCCCCTCGATGGCATCCGCGGAAGCGGCCTCCGACAGGTCCGCGCCCGAGCAGAAGGTCTCCCCGGTGTGGGTGAGCACCACGGCCCGGACGGCGTCGTCGCGTTCGGCCGCCGCCAGCGCCTCGTGCAGCTCCCGCAGGAGCCGCGCGGAGAGCGCGTTGCGATTGTGCGGGGAGTCGAGGGTGAGCGTGGTGATGCCCTCTTTGGTCTTGCTCCGCACCAGCGGTTCCATGTCTCCCCCTCAGTACGACTTGGGCAGGCCCAGGGTCTGGTGGGAGACGTAGTTGAGGATCATCTCCCGGCTGACCGGCGCAATCCGGGCGACGCGGGCCGCCTGGATCATCTGGGCGAGGCCGTACTCCGTGGTCAGGCCGTTGCCACCGAGAGTGTGGACCGCCTGGTCGACGGCCTTCACGGCGGCTTCCGCGGCAGCATACTTCGCCATGTTCGCGGCCTCCCCGGCGCCGGTGTCGTCGCCGATGTCGTAGAGCGCGGCCGCCTTCTGCGTCATCAGGCGGGCCAGCTCGATCTCGATGTGCGCCTGCGCGAGCGGGTGCGCGAGGGCCTGGTGGACGCCGATCGGGCCGCCTTTCCAGACCTGGCGGGTACGGGCGTAGTCGAGGGCGCGGGCGAGCGCGTGGCGGCCCATGCCGATGGCGAAGGCGGCGGTCATGATGCGCTCGGGGTTGAGGCCCGCGAAGAGCTGCAGCAGGCCCGCGTCCTCGTCGCCGACGAGGGCGTCGGCCGGGAGCCGTACGTCGTCGAGGACCAGCTCGAACTGCTTCTCCGGGGCGAAGAGTTCCATCGAGATCTGCGAGCGGGAGAAGCCCGGGGTGTCGCGGGGGACGATGAAGAGGCAGGGCTTGAGATTCCCGGTCTTCGCGTCCTCCGTACGGCCCACGATGAGGGTGGCGTCGGCTATGTCGACGCCGGAGATGAAGACCTTGCGGCCGGTGAGCAGCCAGTCGTCGCCGTCCCTGCGCGCGGTGGTCGTGATCCGGTGCGAGTTGGAGCCGGCGTCCGGCTCCGTGATGCCGAAGGCCATCTTGAGGGTGCCGTCGGCCAGGCCCGGGAGCCACTGCCGCTTCTGCGCCTCGGTGCCGAAGCGGGCAATCACGGTGCCGCAGATGGCGGGCGAGACGACGAGCATGAGGAGCGGGCTGCCGGCGGCGCCGAGCTCCTCCAGGACGATCGCCAGCTCGGCGATGCCGCCGCCCCCGCCGCCGTACTCCTCGGGCAGATTGACCCCGAGATAGCCGAGCTTGCCGGCCTCCGCCCACAGCTCGTCGGTGTGCTTGCCCTCGCGGACCACGTTGGCGAAGTACTCGCGGCCGTAGCGGTTGCCGAGCGCGGAGACCGCGGCGCGGAGGGCCTGGTGCTCTTCGGTCTCGAGGGTGGGGCTGCTCATGGGGTGTCCTCCTGTACGACGGCGAGCAGGGCGCCGACCTCGACCTGGCGGCCGGGTTCGGCGTGGAGCGCGGTGAGGGTGCCGGAGGCAGGAGCGGTGATCTTGTGCTCCATCTTCATGGCCTCCAGCCAGAGGAGCGGCTGTCCTTGGATGACGCTCGCGCCCTGCGCGAGCCCTTCGGCGATACGGATGACCGTGCCGGGCATGGGGGCCAGGAGCGAGCCCGGGGCGGCGTGCGACGCGGCTTCCGGGAAGCGGGGCTCCTGGCGGAGGGCGATGTTGTTCACGTGGACGGTGTCGTCGTCGGCGTACGCGGTGACCTCGTAGGTGCGGCGGACGCCGTCGGATTCGAGGGTGACGTGGGTGGGGGTTGCCGTAACGACGGTGATGCCCGGGAAGTCGTGCGGGTCCGGCTCGTAGCCGGTGCGGGTGCGGTGGTAGCGGATCTCGTGGCGGGTGCCGTTTGTTGCGTAGACCTTGAGCTGGGGCTGTGAGGGGACGTTGCGCCAGGCTCCGTAGCCCTCGCGGGCGGCGGCGTCGGCGATCGCTGCCGCGAGGGCGGCGAGGCCGCTGCCTGGGGGCGGAGTGGTCAACTCCGCGAGGTGGCGGTCGTAGAAGCCGGTGGTCATGCGGGCTTCGGCGAACTCCGGGTGGCGGAGGGAGCGGAGGAGGAGATCGCGGTTGGTTACGGGGCCGTGGATGCGGGCTGTGTCGAGGGCGCGGGCGAGCTTGCGGAGGGCTTCGGGGCGGGTGGGGGCGTGGACGATGACC
>NZ_JAAKZV010000332.1 GCF_011044975.1 Streptomyces coryli
CCCCCACACGTCCCCACCCCCATGCAAGATCGCTACCTCTACCTCGCCCGCCACGCCGAGGCCGTCTCCGAGGACGGCGGTCTCACCGCAGCCGGCCGCCGCCAGGCCGTGCTCTTGGGCCGGCGCCTGCGGGACGTCCCGCTCACAGCCGTGCACCACGGTCCGCTGCCGCGAGCCGCGGAGACAGCCCGGATCGTCGAGGAGCAAGCAACTGGACAGCGCCTACCAGTACGCGCCTGCGAGGCGGCCGGGGACTACGTCCCCCACGTGCCCGACCGCGCCGAGCTGCCAGCGGACATCGCCGACGCCCTGCTGCCACGTCTCGCCTCGATCTCCCCAGCAGAGCGCACCCGCGGGGAGGAGCTCGCCCGGCAAGCGGAGGCCGACTTCACCGGGCCGGTCACGGAGCTGGAGCTGGAGCCGGGCGCCCCGCGCCCGCGCCACGAGCTCGTCGTCACCCACGCCTTCCTTGTCGCCTGGCTGGTCCGTGCCGCGCTCGACGCCCCGGCCTGGCGCTGGATGGGCCTCAATCCCGCCAATGCGGCCCTCACCGTGATCCGTTACGCCCCGACCCGCCCAGCGTCCGTCCTCGTCTACAACGACACGAGCCATCTCGCCGACGAACTCCGCTGGACCGGCTTCCCCGACCCGTTGCGCATCGCCTGAACGCCCTAGCGGCGACGGGGTTTCCCGCCACGACGCCCGCCGCTCTTCGGGCCACCGGCGCCCGTCCGCCGGCCGCCGCCCCCGGCGGCTCCGCCGGGCGCGGCCTTCCGTCCCCGCTCGTTCCCCGCCTTGGCCTTCGCCTTCGCCTTCGCCGTGGGACGTTCCTTCTCCGCCGTGGCCTCCTGGCCCCGCCGTCCCCGTGTGCTGTTGACCGTCCGGCCCCGCACGATCCCGATGAACTCCTCCACCAGGTCCGGCGCCTCCTCCCCCACCCCGGGCCACGACAGCGCCACCTGCGACTGCGGGGCGTCCGTCACCGGGCGGTACGTGAGGTCCTTTCTGTGGTGCAGGCGCGCCAGCGACTGCGGTACGACGAGCAAGCCGATGCCCGCCGCCACCAACTCCACCGCATCCGCCGTCGTCCCCGGGCGCTCGAAGGCCGCCTCGCCGGGAGGGCCGTCCCAGTCCAGGCAGTCGTCCAGGGGGTGCAGCGTCACCTCGTCTGCCAAGTCCGCGAGCGTGACCTCTTCCGCCGCCGTCACCAGGTGGTCCTTCGGGACGATCACCACCGTGGTCTCCGTGTACAGCGGGATCGCGTTGAGCTCCGTACGGTCCACCGGCAGCCGCAGCAGTCCGGCATCCGCCCCGCCCGAGCGCAGCAGCGCAGCCGCTTCCCCCGGTGGTACGGGTACGAGCTCGAGCGGCACATCGCGCAGCCGCTCGTTCCAGACCCCCACCCACTTGCCGGGCGTCACGCCCGGTACGTAGCCGAGCCGGAAAACCTGCGGGTCATCGGTGCCTGTCACCCCGCCAGGTTAGCCGCCGGCGGAGGGGAAGCCGTCGAATGATCGGTAGCCTGGGACGTATGACCTCGCAGCAGAACACCCAGACGATGAAGCCCGCCACCGCGGCGAAGAAGCTGGGTGTGTACCTTCCGGCCACTCCCGCCTCCTTCCAGGAGGGGGTCGTCTCCCGCGCCGAGCTGAACGCGCTGCAGAGCGACCCGCCCGAGTGGCTCCAGGAGCTGCGCCGCAACGGCCCGCACCCCCGCCCCGTCGTCGCCTCCAAGCTCGGCGTCTCGATCTCGGGCCTCGCTCGCGGCGGCATTACGGACCCGCTGACCACCGAGCAGATCGACGCCCTCAAGGCCGAGATGCCCGAGTGGCTGCAGCAGGAGCGCGCCACCCAGGCCGACGTCCGTAAGGAGGCCGCCCGACTGAAGGCCAAGCGGGAGGAAGAGGCCGGGAAGCCCGACAAGAGCGGTCAGTAGCCCCAGCCAGCCACCCCGGTCAGTAGCCCCACCCATCAAAATGCAAGCTCCACTGCCCCGGCCGCCCCATCAGGTTCACCGTCGACAGCGGCATCGGATCGATGTGCCAGTACGAGGGCGGCGGCGCCTTCAGCGCGTAGATCAGCGCCGCCCGTATCACCGACGGCTCCGCCACCGCGATGATGTGGCCGCCGTCCTCCGCGGGCCGGGTGTCCAGCCACTCGCCCACCCGGCGGATGAACATCAGCAGTGACTCACCGCCGTGCGGTGCCGACTGCGGGTCCGCCAGCCAGGCGTCCACCGCGCGCGGCTCCGCCGCCGTCACCTCGCCGAGGGTGCGGCCGCGCCAGCGGCCCATGTCGCAGTCGCGCAGCGCGAGCTGGGCCAGCGGGGAGAGGCCCAGCACCCGCCCGGTCTCGCGGGAGCGCTGCGTCGGCGAGCAGTAGCGCATCTCCGCCGACGCCAGGTGGGACAGCGCCGGAATCGCCCGTTCCGCCTCGGTCCACCCCGCCGCGTCCAGTGGCCGGTCGTCCTCGAAGCGCACGTCGAGGAGGGACGAGCTGCGGGCCGCGGCGAGGAGGGTGAGGCGGACGTTCATGCCCGGGATGCTAGGCGGGAGATCACTCCTTGCCCAGAGCCATCCAGTTCGACGGGTCCTTCAGCGCCGTGAAACCGACCTTCGCGTAAACGCCGTGCGCATCCCCCGTGGCGAGCAGGATGCGCCGCAGGTCGTACGGCTGCAGGTGATCGCGCACGGCGGTCACCATGTCCGTGCCGATGCCCTTGCCGCGCGCCTCCCGCGATACGTACACATCGCACAGCCACGCGAAGTCCGCGAAGTCGGTGACGACCCGGGCATACGCGACCTGGGCGCCGGTCGCGGTGGCATAGACGCCGAAGTTCAGCGACCCGTCGATCGCCCGGTCCTGCTTCTCGCGGCTGCGGCCGATCGCCCAGTAGGCGTCCTCGGAGAGCCAGCGGTGCACCAGGGCGCGGTCCAGGCGGGCGCGGTCGGTGGAGAGCTCATAACCGTCGTGCATGAACGGGCAGGCTACTCGCCGTCTCCCGGGGGACAGACGCCGCCCTCGGCCATAGACTTGCCGTTACGGAACGCTACCGACTCCGTACGGCTTGGAGGACACGCCGATGCGCGCGAACAAGGGCGACAAGCTGTGCACCCACGGTCGCACCGTGGGCCAGCACGACAAGACCGTCGAGGTCATCGAGGTCCTCGGCGCAGAGGGCCCGTATCGCGTGCGGGACGCCGAGGGACACGAGTCGATCCTGTCCCCGGGCCCGGACACCACCCGCGTCGCCGATGGGGCGGCAGGGGAGCCCGGGCCGAGGTAGACACCTCTTACGTCTCAAGCAATCAGCAGCGCGGCGGTCGCGCCGGCTGCTGATAGTGGTCTGCCACGAGCCGGCTGACCGCGCCCAGCGGGTCCAGCGGGAGCTGCTTCGCCGAGAAGTAGATGTTGCCCTTGACCTCGGGATAGTCCTTGCAGAAGGTCAGGTGCCTGGACAGCTCCGCCGGGTCGAACCACGCCGGCGGCTGGCCCGCGGTGCCGACCTTGTAGAGCGCCTCGCCGATGTAGAGGTTCACACCGGTGCCCGCGCAGACGTCGTTCCACCAGGGCACGAGCTTGGCGTAGTCCGCGGCCGCGAAGCCGATGTTCCAGTAGACCTGCGGCGCGATGTAGTCCAGCCAGCCCTCCTTGACCCATTTACGGGTGTCCGCGAAGAGGCTGTCGTAGGTCTGCGCCCCCGCCGTGGTGTCGGAGCCGATCGGGTCGGTGGCCTTGTTGCGCCAGACCGCGAACGGGCTGACGCCGAACTGCACCCGCGGCTTGATCTTCTTGATCCGCCGGCCCAGCTCCAGGATCAGCAGGTCGATGTTGTTGCGCCGCCAGGACGCCTTGTCCGGGAAGCCGGCGCCGTACTGCGCGTACGTCTCGTCGTCCGCGAACTCCTGCCCGGCCACCGGATACGGGTAGAAGTAGTCGTCGAAGTGCACCGCGTCGATGTCGTACTTGCGCACGGCGTCGAGCATGCAGTCCTGGACGAAGCGGCGGACCTCCGGGATGCCCGGGTTGTAGTAGATCTTGCCGCCGTACGGGACGATCCACTCGGGGTGCAGCTTGGCCGGGTGGCTGGGGATCAGCTTCGAGGCGTCGGCGTCATTGCGCACCCGGTACGGGTTGAACCACGCGTGCAGCTCCAGGCCGCGGCGGTGCGCCTCACGTACCGCGAAGCCCAGCGGGTCCCAGCCGGGGTCCTGACCCTGCACGCCGGACAGCCACTCCGACCACGGCTCGTACTTGGACGGCCACATCGCATCGGCGGTCGGCCGCGCCTGGAAGATCACCGTGTTGAGATTGCGCGCCTTCGCCTCGTCGAGGCGGGCGATCAGACCGGCCTTCTGCTCGGCGGCGGTCAGGCCCTTCTTGACCGGCCAGTCTATGTTCGCCACGGTCGCGACCCACGAGCCGCGCATCTGGACCGGCAGATCCCCGCCGTGTCCGTCACGTCGCGGCGCCGCCGCCACCGCCTCGCCGCCCGCGGCCACGCTCGCCACCAGCCCGGCCGCCGCGGCGATCAGCCCGCGCCGCCCCAAGCCGTACGTTCTGTTGCCAGGGTTCTCCGCCTCCATAAACCGCACACCCTCCCCAGACGTCATTCGAAAGTGGTCTGTACCACTCCTCGGCGGCCACATCCTTCCGTCCCCGGTGACCGGGGCACAAGACCCGGGTGGCCGCGAGGTAACGTCAGGCCCGTTACGAGTGACACCCAGGGAAGGGCACGTTGTGGCGGGCAGTGACATTCAAAGCCGTGACATCGAACGCGTTGGCGTCGTGGGCTGTGGGCAGATGGGGGCCGGCATCGCGGAGGTGTGTGCGCGCGCCGGGCTCGACGTGATAGTCGCTGAGATCACCGGGGACGCGCTGGAGTACGGCCGCACCCGGCTCACCAACTCCCTGGGCAAGGCGGCCGAGCGCGGCAAGATCACGGAGGCGGAGCGGGACGCGGCGCTGGCCCGGCTGAGCTTCACCACCGACCTCGGCGAGCTCGGCGACCGCGATCTGGTGATCGAGGCCGTGGTCGAGAACGAGCAGGTCAAGACCGAGATCTTCCAGATCCTCGACCAGGTCATGACCCGCCCCGACGCGATCCTGGCCTCTAACACCTCGTCCATCCCGCTGGTGAAGCTCGCCGTCGCGACCTCCCGCCCCGAGCAGGTCATCGGCATCCACTTCTTCAACCCGGCCCCGGTGCAGAAGCTCGTCGAGCTGATCCCCGCGCTGACCACCAGCGAGGAGACGATCAAGCGCGCGGAGGGCCTGGCCGCCGAGATCCTCGGCAAGCACGCCATCCGCGCCCAGGACCGCTCGGGCTTCATCGTGAACGCCCTGCTGATCCCGTACATCCTCTCCGCGGTCCGGATGTTCGAGTCCGGCATCGCCACCCGCGAGGACATCGACGACGGCATGGAGATGGGCTGCGCCCACCCGATGGGCCCGCTGAAGCTCGCGGACCTCATCGGCCTGGACACGGTGGCCTCGGTCGCCGACTCGATGTACACGGAGTACAAGGAGCCGCTCTACGCCGCTCCCCCGCTGCTGCAGCGCATGGTCGACGCGGGCCGTCTTGGCCGTAAGTCCGGCGCAGGCTTCTACTCCTACGGCTGACCCGCCGGTGGCCGGTCCCACGTTGGGCCCAGCAGAAATCGCGGGGCCCCGCGCGGGCTCATAGCGTCGGCTCCAGTCGACCCCTCACCGGAGAGCTGGAGCCCCGCCGTGCACCGTCGCCGCAGCCGCATATCCGCCGTAGTCGTCCTCACCGGAGCCGTCCTCGCCGTTACGGCCCCGGACGCCGCCGCAGAACCCAGCGCCGAGGTGAGCCCGGCGAACCCGCGCCCGGGGCAGCAGGTCACGCTGACGCTGCGCGGGTGCTCCGATCCCACCGACGGCGGCCGCGCGGAGGGGGCGCTGGTGGGCGACGGCAGCACGGCCCGCTTCCCGGTCGAGGCGACGGACCTGCGGCCGAGCGAGGGCGGGGCGGTCACGGGCACGGCCACGATCTCGCCGGACGCCGAGCCGGGCCGCCGGGCGACGATCTACTTCGCCTGCGGCTCGGACCGGAACACGGTCGCGAACGCGGTCATCACCTTCGCGGGCGCCGCCTCGGCCTCGCCCTCTCCCTCGACGCCCGCCTCCCCCGCCGCGCCGGAGTCCGCGCCTGGGTCCGCACCTGCATCGCCCGCTCCCGCCGCCCCGAGCGCGCCCGCCCGCGGCGGCCTGGGCGGGGCCGCCGGCGACGGCGGCACGACCGAGGTCGCCACGGGCGCCGCGATCTGCCTCGCGGCCGCCGCGGGCGGTGCCGCGCTGCTGCGCCGCCGGCGCCGTACCACCAGCTGAGAAGACCTGGTCACCGGACCGGAGAACCATGCGGCTCACGGCGGCGTTGTAGCTTTAGGCACGACAACGTGCGCACCGCATGCCTTTTCTCGTTCCGTTACCCAGGAGCCCACACCCGTGACGACTCTCGCCCTCGGCCCGCAGTGGCTGGACCCGGACTGGCTGATCCCGACCTTCGGCCTGATCGGGATCCTCGTGATCGTCTTCGCCGAGTCCGGCCTGCTGATCGGGTTCTTCCTGCCGGGCGACTCGCTGCTGTTCACCACGGGACTGCTGGTGGCGAACGGCAAGTACCTGCACTACCCGCTGTGGCTGGTGTGCGTGCTGATCGTGCTGGCGGCGGTGATCGGCGACCAGGTGGGCTATCTCTTCGGCCGCAAGGTCGGCCCGGCGCTCTTCAAGCGCCCGGACTCCAAGCTCTTCAAGCAGGAGAACGTGGAGAAGGCGCACGAGTTCTTCGAGAAGCACGGCCCCAAGTCCCTGGTGCTGGCGCGCTTCGTGCCGATCGTACGGACCTTCACGCCGATCATCGCGGGCGTGAGCCGGATGAACTACCGGACCTTCATCACGTACAACGTCATCGGCGGCGCGCTGTGGGGCGCGGGCGTGACGATCCTGGGCTACTTCCTGGGCCAGATCGAGTTCGTGCACAAGAACATCGAGGCGATGCTGATCCTGATCGTGCTGCTGTCGGTGCTGCCGATCGTGATCGAGTACCTGCGGGCCCGCAAGAACAAGAAGGCGGCGCAGCAGCAGTCGGCCGACGGCACCATCCAGCCGCAGCCGGGCCGCCAGCGCGGGCGGCACGCGAAGCGCTGACGCGCGGCACCCACACTCGTGAGGGGGCGGCGCACTTGAAGTGCGCCGCCCCCTCACGTGAGACCTGTGTCGT
>NZ_JAAKZV010000333.1 GCF_011044975.1 Streptomyces coryli
CCGGTGACCCCCTCCCCGGCCGCCGCCCCGCCGAAATAGCCGAGCCCCACGGAGTACGAGGCCCACACCGACTCCGCGACCGCCGACGCGCACAGCACCCGCCGCAGCGGATAGCGCAGCACCCCCGCCGCCGACATGCCGACGACGCGCCCGCACGGCGCGAAGCGGGAGGCGATCACGAACGGGATCCCGTGCCGCCCGATCCGCGCGGCCGACCACTCCAGCGCGGCGCGCCGCCGCGCACCGCGGCCGAACAGCCGGACCACGCCGCCGCCGAAGCGCCGGGCACCCCCGTAGACCAGCAGGTCGCCGAGGACCGCGCTGCCCGCCGTCACCAGCAGCACCGCCGCGAGGCTCATCTTTCCCGCGGCCGCGAGCGCGCCGGCCGTCACCAGCAGCCAGGTGTTGGGCACCAGCGGCGGCAGCGTCAGCAGCGCGATCAGCACGTACGGCCAGACGCCGCTCCCCATGCCCAACCCGACCACCGCCCTTCCCGTCCGCCCCACCTGTCAGGAAAGCCTGACACGTAAAAGAGCGAATTGAATCGGCAGGCCGCGAAGGTCGGGGAAACGCCCGGGGCCCCCTAGGGGGAGGGGGTGCCTTCAAAGGCATACCCCCTGGGGGTACGATGGCCGTGAGCGAACCAACCCCGGACTGAGGAGCACCATGAGCACCACCACCGTCTACAAGGTGAACGGCATGTCCTGCGGCCACTGCGAGGGGGCGGTCAGCTCCGAGATCACCGAGCTTCCGGGCGTCACCGACGTCAAGGCCGTCGCCGCCACCGGCGAGGTCACCGTCACGTCCGAGGCACCGCTCGACGAGGCCGCCGTCCGCGGCGCCGTGGACGAGGCCGGCTACGAGCTGGCAGGCGTGGCGGGTGCCTGAGACGGCGTCACCGGCGCAGGTCGAGCTCGCCATCGGCGGCATGACCTGCGCCTCCTGCGCTGCCCGGATCGAGAAGAAGCTCAACCGGATGGACGGCGTCAGCGCCACCGTCAACTACGCCACCGAGAAGGCGAAGGTGTCGTACGAGGACGGGGTGTCCGTCGACGACCTCATCGCGACCGTCGTGAAGACGGGCTACACCGCCGAGCCACCGCCGCCGGCCGCCGCCGAGGAGCCGGCCCGTACGGCTGACGAGGACGAGGAGCTGCACCGGCTCCGGCACCGGCTGCTGGTCTCGATCGCCCTCGCCGTCCCCGTCGTCGTGCTCGCCATGGTCCCGGCCTGGCAGTTCGACAACTGGCAGTGGCTCTCCCTGACCCTCGCCGCGCCCGTGGTGATCTGGGGCGGCTGGCAGTTCCACCGGGCCGCGTTCGTC
Source organism: Streptomyces coryli (assembly GCF_011044975.1). Taxonomy (GTDB): domain Bacteria; phylum Actinomycetota; class Actinomycetes; order Streptomycetales; family Streptomycetaceae; genus Streptomyces; species Streptomyces coryli. The sequence goes on from NZ_JAAKZV010000333.1 coordinate 1,325, forward strand.
AACGCGCGGCACGGCGCGGCCACCATGGACACCCTCGTCTCCATCGGCACCCTCGCCGCGCTCGGCTGGTCGGTGTGGGCACTGTTCTTCGGCGACGCCGGGATGCCCGGGATGCGGCACGGCTTCGAGTTCACCGTGCAGCGGGGCGAGGGGTCGTCGCTGATCTATCTGGAGGCCGCGGCCGGGGTGACGGCGTTCATCCTGCTCGGGCGGTATCTGGAGGCCCGGTCCAAGCGGAAGGCGGGGGCGGCGCTGCGGGCGCTGCTGGAGCTGGGCGCCAAGGACGTGGCCGTGCTGCGGGAGGACGGGCGCGAGGAGCGCGTTCCCGTCGAGCAGCTGCACGCCGGGACGCGGTTCGTCGTACGGCCCGGCGAGAAGATCGCCACCGACGGGACCGTGGTCGACGGCGCCTCGGCCGTGGACGCCTCGATGCTCACCGGCGAGTCCGTGCCCGTGGACGTAACCCCGGGCGACGCCGTCACCGGCGCCACCGTCAACGTCTCGGGCCGCCTCGTCGTCGAGGCCACCCGGGTCGGCGCCGACACCCAGCTGGCCCGGATGGCGCGGCTGGTCGAGGACGCGCAGAACGGCAAGGCCGAGGTGCAGCGCCTCGCCGACCGCATCTCGGCGGTCTTCGTGCCGGCCGTGATGCTGCTGGCCGCCGGCACCCTCGGCTGGTGGCTGGCCACCGGCGCAGGCGCCGCGGCCGCCTTCACCGCGGCGGTGGCGGTGCTGATCATCGCCTGCCCGTGCGCGCTGGGCCTGGCCACGCCGACCGCCCTCATGGTCGGTACGGGCCGGGGCGCCCAGCTCGGCATCCTGATCCGCGGGCCGGAGGTGCTGGAGTCGACGCGGCGGGTGGACACGGTCGTACTCGACAAGACCGGGACTGTGACGACCGGGACTATGCGGTTGCAGGACGTCATCCCCGCGCCCGGCACGGACGCGGCGGAGCTGCTGCGTCTCGCGGGTGCGGTGGAGCACGCCTCCGAGCATCCGATCGCCCGGGCCATCGCGGACGGGGCGATCGAGCGCGGCGCCGAACTGCCGGTGCCGGAGGGCTTCGAGAACGTCGCGGGCCTCGGGGTGCGGGGCGTCGTCGACGGGCACGCGGTGCTGGTCGGCCGGGAGAAGCTGCTGGCCGAGGAGTCGCTTGCGCTGCCCGACGAGCTGGCCGCGGCCAAGCGCGCCGCGGAGGCGGAGGGCCGTACCGCCGTGGCTGTCGCCTGGGGCGGAGAAGCCCGCGGCGTCTTGACCGTCGCCGACGCGATCAAGGAGACCAGCGCCGAGGCCGTCGCCGAGCTGGAGCGGCTCGGGCTGACACCTGTCCTCCTCACCGGCGACAACCGGGCGGTGGCGGACGCCGTCGCGCGCGAGGTCGGCATCGGCGAGGTGTACGCGGAGGTGCTGCCGGAGGACAAGGTTGCGGTGGTCAAGCGACTGCAGTCGGAGGGCCGCACGGTCGCGATGGTCGGCGACGGCGTGAACGACGCGGCCGCGCTGGCCACCGCGGACCTGGGCCTGGCGATGGGCACCGGCACGGACGCGGCGATCGAGGCGAGCGACCTGACGCTGGTGCGGGGCGATCTGCGGGTGGCGGCGGACGCGATCCGGCTGTCGCGGAAGACCCTCGCCACCATCAAGGGCAACCTCTTCTGGGCCTTCGGCTACAACGTCGCCGCGCTGCCGCTGGCCGCGATGGGGCTGCTGAGCCCGATGATCGCGGGGGCGGCGATGGCGTTCTCCTCGGTCTTCGTGGTGCTGAACAGCCTGCGGCTGCGCACTTTCAGGTAAGAAACACCGCCGGTAGGGCCGTTAGGCCCTATCTCCCGGTGATTCAGATCACAACGATTGGGGGGTAACCCTTTGCCGGGGTCGCGGGTCTAACAGGGTGGCGTCGACACCCGGCGGAGTCGGCGTCACGTTGTCCAGGACGGCATGGTCAGGGGAGCTTTGAGCGGCCCTCCCTGTCCGCCGTCCCGGCCTCGATACGCCTGGGCAGGGCCCCGTGGGGGGAGCCCTGCCCGGGAGAGCGAAGCGCCTCGCTGGGCCCGTGGGGGGACCTGGCGGGGCGCGTCGCGTTTCTGCGGCCGCTCCCCTCCTGTCACTGCCCGGCGATAACGTCCATACATGGCCCAGCAGACCGCCGCCGGACCGAAGCTCGCGACGCTCGAGGCAGTCCTCGAGCGGATCACGTACGCCAATGACGAGAACGGCTATACGGTCGCCCGCGTCGACACCGGGCGTGGCGGCGGCGACCTGCTGACGGTCGTCGGCTCGCTGCTCGGCGCCCAGCCCGGCGAATCCCTGCGCATGGAGGGCCGCTGGGGCTCGCACCCGCAGTACGGCAAGCAGTTCACGGTGGAGAACTACACGACGGTGCTGCCCGCCACCGTCCAGGGCATCCGCCGCTATCTCGGCTCCGGCCTGATCAAGGGCATCGGCCCGCGGATCGCCGACCGCATCACGGAGCACTTCGGCATCGACACCCTGGACGTCATCGAGTCCGACCCCGGCCGCCTGATCGAGGTGCCGGGCCTGGGCCCGAAGCGTACGAAGCTGATCGGCGCCGCGTGGGAGGAGCAGAAGGCCATCAAGGAGGTGATGCTCTTCCTCCAGAGCGTCGGGGTGACCACCTCCATCGCGGTCAGGATCTACAAGAAATACGGCGACAGCTCGATCTCGGTCGTGAAGAACCAGCCGTACCGCCTGGCCGCCGACGTCTGGGGCATCGGCTTCCTCACCGCCGACCGCATCGCGCAGGCCGTCGGCATCCCGCACGACAGCCCGGAGCGGGTGAAGGCCGGGCTGCAGTACGCGCTGTCGCAGTCCTCCGACCAGGGCCACTGCTTTCTGCCCGAGCAGCAGCTGATCGCCGAGGCGGTGAAGCTCCTCCAGGTCGATACCGGCCTGGTGATCGACTGCCTCGCCGAGCTGGCCGCGGAGGAGGGCGTCATCAAGGAGACGGTGCCGGGCCCGGAGGGCAACCCCGAGCCGGTCACCGCGATCTATCTCGTCCCCTTCCACCGCGCCGAGCTCTCCCTCTCCGGCAAGCTGCGCCGGCTGCTGCAGGCCGAGGAGGAGCGGCTGCCGGCCTTCACCTCCGTCGACTGGGACAAGGCGCTCGGCTGGCTGCGCGGACGTACCGGCGCCGACCTGGCACCCGAGCAGGAGCAGGCGGTACGGCTGGCGCTGACCGAACGCGTCGCGGTGCTGACCGGCGGGCCCGGCTGCGGCAAGTCCTTCACCGTCCGCTCCATCGTGGAGCTGGCGCTGGCCAAGAAGGCGAAGGTGGTGCTGGCCGCCCCGACGGGCCGGGCCGCCAAGCGGCTGGCGGAGCTGACCGGCGCCGACGCCTCGACCGTCCACCGGCTGCTGGAGCTGAAGCCCGGCGGCGACGCCGCGTACGACACGGACCGCCCCCTCGACGCCGACCTGGTCGTGGTCGACGAGGCCTCGATGCTGGACCTGCTGCTGGCGAACAAGCTGGTCAAGGCAGTCGCGCCCGGCGCCCACCTGCTGCTGGTCGGGGATGTGGACCAGCTGCCGTCCGTAGGCGCCGGCGAGGTCCTCCGCGACCTGCTGGCCGCCGGCAGCCCGGTCCCCGCGGTCCGGCTCACCCGGATCTTCCGGCAGGCCCAGCAGTCCGGCGTGGTCACGAACGCGCACCGCATCAACGAGGGCACCCACCCCCTCACCCACGGCCTCTCCGACTTCTTCCTCTTCGTCGAGGACGACACGGAAGCCGCGGGCCGGCTAACCGTGGACGTGGCCGCCCACCGCATCCCGGCGAAGTTCGGCCTGGACCCGCGCCGCGACGTCCAGGTGTTGGCGCCGATGCACCGGGGACCCGCCGGAGCAGGGGCGCTGAACGGGCTCCTCCAGGAGGCGATCACCCCGGCCCGGCCCGGCCTGGCGGAGAAGCGCTTCGGCGGCCGCACCTTCCGGGTGGGTGACAAGATCACCCAGATACGGAACAACTATGACAAGGGCCGGAACGGCGTCTTCAACGGCACCCTCGGCGTCGTCACCGGACTCGATCCGGTGGAGCAAAAGCTCACCATTCGTACGGACGAGGACGAGGAGGTCGATTACGACTTCGCAGAACTGGACGAACTGGCACATGCCTATGCCGTCACCATTCACCGCTCCCAGGGGAGTGAATATCCGGCGGTGGTGATCCCTGTCACCACCGGAGCCTGGATGATGCTCCAGCGAAATCTGCTGTACACGGCGGTGACGCGAGCCAAGAAGCTGGTGGTTCTGGTGGGTTCACGCAAGGCTCTCGGCCAGGCCGTACGCACCGTTTCCGCTGGTCGGCGCTTTACCGCCCTGGATCATCGGCTCCGCGGCGCGGGATGACTCCCTCTTTGCCGCCAGGCAAGGCAGGATGGTCATCAGTGGCACGCAGTGTCGCTGAATGACCTTCGGAGCGACCCCCAGTGCAACGAACCGACGCCGCATGAGGGAAGCTGGAAGGTAGTCAGGGCACTCCATATGACCTCAGATGCACCTCAAAGAAGAGGCACGATACGTCGGGTGAGGAAAGACGTGAGCGACAACTCTGTAGTACTGCGGTACGGAGACGACGAATACACCTATCCGATCGTCGAGAGTTCCGTCGGTGATACCGGCGTCGACATCGGCAAGCTCCGTGCCCAGACCGGTCTGGTGACCCTGGACAGCGGCTACGGCAACACCGCGGCGTACAAGTCCGCGATCACTTATCTCGACGGCGAAGCGGGCATCCTGCGCTACCGGGGCTACCCGATCGAGCAGCTCGCGGAGCGGAGCACCTTCCTTGAGGTCTCCTACCTCCTGATCAACGGCGAGCTGCCGACCGTCGACCAGCTCTCGGTCTTCCGGGACGAGGTCACGCGGCACACGATGCTGCACGAGGACGTCAAGCGCTTCTACGACGGCTTCCCGCGCGACGCCCACCCGATGGCGATGCTGTCGTCGGTGGTCAGCGCGCTGTCGACCTTCTACCAGGACAGCCACAACCCCTTCGACGAGAAGCAGCGCCACCTCTCCACGATCCGGCTGCTCGCCAAGCTGCCGACCATCGCGGCGTACGCGTACAAGAAATCCACCGGCCACCCGGTCGTCTACCCGCGGAACGACCTCGGCTACGTCGAGAACTTCCTGCGGATGACCTTCTCGGTCCCGGCCCAGGAGTACGACCTCGACCCGGTCGTGGTGAACGCCCTCGACAAGCTGCTCATCCTGCACGCCGACCACGAGCAGAACTGCTCCACGTCGACCGTGCGCCTGGTCGGCTCGTCGCAGGCGAACCTCTTCGCCTCGATCTCGGCCGGCATCAACGCGCTGTGGGGCCCGCTGCACGGCGGCGCCAACCAGTCGGTGCTCGAGATGCTCGAGGGCATCAAGCAGTCGGGCGGCGACGTCGACACCTTCATCCGCAAGGTGAAGAACAAGGAAGACGGCGTGAAGCTCATGGGCTTCGGGCATCGCGTCTACAAGAACTTCGACCCGCGGGCGCAGATCATCAAGGCCGCGGCGCACGATGTCCTCTCGGCGCTGGGCAAGGAGGACGAGCTCCTCGACATCGCCCTCAAGCTCGAGGAGCACGCACTCGCCGACGACTACTTCGTCGAGCGCAAGCTCTACCCGAACGTCGACTTCTACACCGGTCTGATCTACCGGGCGATGGGCTTCCCGACCGAGATGTTCACGGTCCTGTTCGCCCTCGGCCGGCTGCCGGGCTGGATCGCCCAGTGGCACGAGATGATCAAGGAGCCGGGTTCGCGCATCGGCCGTCCGCGGCAGATCTACACGGGCGAGGTCCTCAGGGACTTCGTCCCGGTAGAGCAGCGATAACGCTCCGCTGAGGTACAGCGAGGGGAAACCCGGGGGCTTCGCCCCCGGACCCCCTGCACCG
>NZ_JAAKZV010000334.1 GCF_011044975.1 Streptomyces coryli
GGTCGTCGGATGGCGGGGGCTTGGTCGGCGGGTCGCTGGGCTTGGTCGGGGGCTTGGTCGGGGGCTTGGTCGGGTCCTTGGCGCCCGGGTCCTTCGAGCCGCCGCTGTCGCCCGGCGGGGTCGGGCCGACCGAGATGCCGCCGGGCCCGTCGTCGTCGCCGGACGACGACCCCGCGCCCGGGCTCTTCGGCAGCACGCCCTTCCCGTCCGGGACCTCGTGGACACCCTTCTTGTAGAAGGCCAGCCACGACAGGACCGTGCGGAGGTAGTCCTCCGAGTGGTTGTAGCTCAGGATCGCCGAGCGCAGGCCGCTCTGTGTGCTCAGGTCGCGGTCGTTCGCGCACAGGTAGCGGCCCGCGGACAGGGCCGCGTCGAAGACGTTGTTCGGGTCGGCGCGGCCGTCGCCCGTGGCGTCCGAGCCCCAACTCGCCCAGGTGGACGGGATGAACTGCATCGGGCCGACCGCCCGGTCGTAGCGGCTGTCGCCGTCGTAGCGGCCGCCGTCCGTGTCGGAGATGTTGGCGAAGCCGTTGCCGTTCAGGACCGGCCCGCGGATCACATGCCGGGTCCGGCCCGACGCGTCCACGTCGCCGCCCCGGGCGTGGCCCGACTCCACCTTCCCGATCGCGGCCAGCAGCTCCCACTCGAGCTGGCACCCGGGCTGGCTGCGGGCCAGCGTCGCCTCCGCCTTCTTGTACGCGGCGAGCACCGTCGCGGGTATCCCCGCCTGCCCCTTCGCGCCCCCGAGCGCCGTCCCGTGCCCGGCGCCGTCCGCACCCTTCTCGCGGCCTTCCAGCGGCGGGAGTTCGGTGTGGTACGAGTCGTCCGACGGCACGTCGTCGGACGGCAGCGGGTCGGGTGAGCGGTGGCCCTGGGCCTTCGCTCCCCCGTCGCGACCGCCGAGGATGCCCGGCGCCTGGGACGCGGTCAGCGCGAGCATCGCGACGGCCGCGGCGGCGGTGCCGGCGGCGCCGCGGCGCATCCGGAATGTGGCGGTGCGGGGTCGTTGCTTGCGGTGTTTGTTGGTGCGGCTCACAGCAGTGCCTTCCTCACTCGCAGTTCGACGTGGCGTCCTTGCCGGCCAGGCGGTCGGCCACGTACGCGCTCGCGTCCGCGTTGCCCGCCTGGATCGGCCACAGGTGGTCCTGGATCGGCGGACGGTCGCCGGTCTCATAGGTCTTCCAGGTGAGCTTCAGACCGTGGCCGCAGTACTCCTTGTGCAGGTCGTCGGCCTGGGCGGCGTCGACGATCGAGTCCGTGGTGCCGTGGTACTGGAAGACCGGGACCTTGATTGCCGTCGTGCCGCCGAGGGTGTTGGCCCGATAGGCGGTCTTCCAGGGGGCGCTGGTGAGCGGGCTGCCGGTGAAGTAGTCGGTGACCGACTTGTTGGCGTAGTCGTGGATCAGCTCCAGCGCGCAGGCGCTCTTCGTCATCTCCGCCATCGCCGCCTTGCCGGCGTCGTTCAGGCTGCCCTCCATGTTCAGTTCCGGGTAGGCGTTGTCGAGGCCAGCGAGGGCGTTGAAGAGGAAGCCGGAGGCCGGGGATCCGTTCAGGGCCAGCGCCAGGTCCACCATGTGACCCGGGACGCCGCCCGCGACGATGCCGACGACCTTCTGCTCGGGCGCGTACTCCGGCTGCACCTCGCCCGCCCACAGCGCGGCGCCGCCGCCCTGCGAGTAGCCGCGGTAGACGACCTTGGCGTCTGCCGAGAGCTTGGTCTCGCTCAGCTTCTGCGAGGCACGGACCACGTCCACCAGCGCCGGGCCGAGGGACTTGCCGGTCATGTAGGTGGTCTTGGGCTCCGGGTGGGTGCCCTCGTAGTCCGGGATGGCGACCGCCTGGCCCTGCTTGAGCATGTCGTTGATGACCCACTGCTCGTACAGCGCGCCCTTGGCGATCATCCGGGAGGGCGTGCAGCGGAAGGCCGGGCCCTGGGTGCCCGGGCCCCAGCCGATGATGGGCAGGGTGGCCGGGTCCTTGCCCTTGGGGACCATGACCGTGCCGGTGTTGGCGACCGGCTTGCCCTGGGCGTCCTTGGACAGGTACATCACCTGCCAGGTGTCGGCCAGTTCGCGGTTCGTCGGGCTGCCCGGGGAGACCTTGCGGGAGCGGATGATGTCGCCGGGCTTGCCCTCGGGCACCGGGTTCGGGCGCTGATAGAAGTCGTCCGGCGGCAGTTCGGCCTTGGCCGTGGCGCCCTGCGCGCGCTCCGAGTCGCCGCCGGAGAGTACGGCCGTGGCGGCGATGGTGGCGGCGATGAGTAAGAAGAGTCCGAGCAGGCGCCAGGCCCTGACGGGGGAGTTGAGCAACATCTCAGCGGCTCCGTTGGCGAATTGAGGGTTGAGGAAACGGTCAAGTGCGGCGGGCGATCACCCGGTAGGCATTGGAGAAGGGCGTCCGGCGCACCAGCGGCGCCAGCGCCCGCTCGCTGAAGTGCACGGCGGCCAGCGCGGGCACGAGCGAGATCAGCAGCGCGATACGGGCGCGGATGACGGCCTTGCTCGGGCGCTTCGGCAGCCAGGGCGCGTCGTCGTCGGGTACGAAGCGGGTGGAGAAGTACCAGAGCGCGCTGACCCCGTCGAGCGGGATGTGCTGGTCGCCGGTACGGGACGCGTGCACCACCGTCCAGCCCGTGTCGGCCAGCTCCGCGCACAGGTTGCTCATCGTCGCGAAGTGCAGGTGCTGCGGCTGGAACCACGGCAGCCAGTACTTCCCGAAGAGCTTGCCGAAGGCGCACTGCGGGTCCGGCACCTCGATCATCAGGTGTCCGCCCGGCTTCAGCACGGTGTGCGCGGCGGCGAGCTCTTTGCGCTGCTCCAGGGTGTGTTCCAGGTAGTGGAACATGCTGACCGCGTCGTACTGGCCCGCCAGCTCGGCCGCCAGCCCGGTGAGGGTGCCGCGGTAGGCCTCGGCGATGTGCCCGTTCTCCGCGGCCTTCTCGACGCTCTCCCCCATGTCGAGCCCGTCGAAGACCGTCTCCGGCAGCTCGGCCCGGGCGATCTGCGGGAACTGCGCGTGCGCCGTCCCGACGTCCAGCCACTTCGCCGGCCGGTCGTGTACGGCCATGGCGCGGGCGCTGGCGACGTACCGCTTGCGCGCGCCCGTACCGCCGAACAGATCGGTGGTGGCCTCCTCGCCGAGCCCGTCGTAGAAGTCCCGGTAGTAGAAGTCCAGGCCCTCTTCGTTGAGCCGCGGGTTCTGGAAGACGTGCCCGCACGCGCGGCACTCCTCCAGCGTGAACCAGCCCGGCTTCAGCTGGACGAAGTCGCGCGTGCGCACCTTCACCCGCAGCCGGGTGGAGCCGCACCACGCGCAGTCCTCGCGGCGCGGCATGAGGAAGCGCTCGACGCCGCCCGCCAGTTCGGCCTGGTAGCGGGGGCGCGCCTCGGCTATAGCGACAGTTCGGTCCACCACGGTTCCTCCTCCTCTTCTTCCTCCTCGGCGGCGAGCTGCTCCAGGCGTACGGCCGCCGCCCCGGCTCCGCCCGCGGCGCGGAAGGAGTCGCGGATGCGGCGCGCGGTGGCCCGGTAGTCCGGCTCGCGCAGCACCGCGTCCAGGGCTCCTCCGATACGGACCGCGTCGGCCCGGCCGAAGCGCACCCGCACGCCCGCCCCTGCACCGGTGACCTGGGACGCGACCACCGGCTGGTCGTCGCGGATCGGCGCCACGACCAGCGGGACGCCGTGCCACAGCGCCTCGGTGACGGTGTTGTGTCCTGCGTGGCAGACGACCGCGTCGGCCTGTTCCAGCAGCGACAGCTGCGGGACGGCCGGGTGGATCAGTACGTCGTCGTCGGCCGCGGGCTCACCCAGCACCCCGCCCGGGTCGACGACGACGGCGCGCAGCCGGTCGGAACGGGCCCGTACCGCCTGCACGCAGCTCTCCAGGAAGCGGGCGCCGACCGCCGTGTTCGCGGTGCCGAGGGAGATCAGCGCGAGGTCGCGGCTGTCGTCGGCGTCGATCCAGTGCCAGGGGAAGTCGGGCACGTCCGGGCGCGGGCCGAGGGCGGGTCCCACGTACGCCACCGGGCCCTGGGCGAGGGGCTGCGCGCCGGTCAGTTCCTCGGTGGAGAAGACCAGGGACAGGCGTGGCGAGAAGCGCGGGTCGTAGCGCGCGGAGGGGTCGCCGAGGCGCTGCCGCAGCCCGTCCAGCAGGCCGGTGATCCACTCGTCCACCTTCGGCATGCCGACGAGGGAGCCGGAGAGCTCGGCGGAGGTGGTGGAGGAGGTCACGTACGGGACGCCGAGGCGCTCGGCGACCAGGGCTCCTGCGACGGTCTGCTGGTCGACGACCATGACGTCCGGGCCCGCCTCCAGCGCGGCCGTGGTGACGCCGGGCGCCATCGCCTGGGCGAGCGGCCCGAAGAAGTCCTCCCAGAGGAATTTCAGCGCCGCCACCCCGCGTAGTTCGCGCGGCCGGTCGTCGATGCTCGTGGGCCCGGCGGTCGGATAGATCCGGGCCTTGGTGCGGATCAGCCGCTCGATGACGGCCGGCTGCCCGGCCCAGGAGATCTCGTGCCCGCGCTCGGCGAGCTCGGCGGCGACGGCGGCGGCCGGGTGGATGTGCCCGGCGAGCGGCGGTACGACGAACAGGAAGCGGCTCATCTGGTCCGGCCTCCTTCGAGGGCGGCATCGAGGGAGGCTTCGAGGGCGGCGGCCTTGTCGGCCTCCGTGATGACGAAGTCCAGGGCCAGCGCGCCGACTTCCTCGGCGGCCTCGACCAGCACCGAGTGCTTCTGGCCCGCGACGACCCGTACCTGGGTGCCGGGCAGCAGTTCGGCGAGCCAGGCCGTCTGCTCGGCGACGAGGCCCTCGCTGCCGTTGATGAGCAGCACCGGGCAGCGGATCTGCCGCACCTCGCCGTCGGAGAGCACGCGGCCGTCCGGGATGTCGCGGGCGATGGTGGTGGTCGCGATGAACTTGCCGGCATTGCGGCCGAGGCGCCGGATGTGCGCGTCGTGCCGCCCGTCGCCCTGCCGGGTCGAGGCGATGGCCCCGTACTCCGCCACGAACCAGTCCAGGGCCTCCTCGGGCGGCAGTTGCTCCGTGGCCTGGTCCAGCGCGCCGGCCATGGTGTGCGCCCAGTCCTGGGTGGCGGGCCCGGACTCCACGACGGTGACGGTGGCGGCCCGCTCCGGGTGGTGCACGGCGTAGTCGAGGGCGATGGTGCCGCCGAAGGAATTGCCGACGAGGTGGACGGGCTCCTCGATCCGCAGCGCGTCGAGGAGCGCGTCCAGGTCGGCGGTGAAGTCCTGCAGCGTGTAGCCGGTGGGCGGGCGTTCGCTGCGGCCGTGCCCGCGCAGGTCGTAGAGGACCGCGTCGATGCCCGCCTCCGCGAACTGCGGCCCCAGGGTGAAGTAGAAGCTGGCGAGGCTGTCGATGAAGGCGCCGTGCACGAACACGGCGGTGCCGAGCGGCGCTCCCTTGGCCGGGAGCACCTGGACGTGGTGGTCGACCCCGTTGGCCTGGACCCGGGCCACCGCTCAGCGCTCCGCGGCGGCTGTGGCTGCGGTGCGCAGGCTGCGGGCGACGTACGAGACGAGTCGGCCGACGGTCAGCTCGATGATCTCGTCGAGCTCCAGGGAGGCCAGGTACTCGGCGAAGTTCACCTCGGGCCCGTACCACTCGGCGAGCCGGCCGGAGAGCGTGACCAGGTCGATGGACTCCATCTCCAGGTCGTCGCCGAACCGGCTGTCGAGCGTGATCGCGGCATCGCCCTCGGGCGGCGCGTAGTCCCCGAGGACCGACATGATCATTTCGCTGATCTCGGCGAGGACTTGCGCCTCGTCGGGGATGGGCGGCGTCTGCGTCGCCTTGACGGCTTTCACGTGAACAGCTCCTTTGTTGTCCAGGCGACGACATAGCCCCTGCTCGGTGCGCCGGGCGTTTCGGTCGTCACGTGGTCCAGGCGGATCTGGTGGGTGCGCCTGGGGGTTTTCACGACTAGGGCGTGCGTGGTCGCCTCGGTCACCGCGAAGTCGCGGGGGCGGCCGCGGAGGCCGGTGCCCTCGGCCTTGGCGGCGGCCTCCTTCGCGGCCCAGAAGCGGGTGAACCAGAGGGACTCGGGGGTGCCGGTGGCGGTGCTGCGCTCGGCGAGGAGGCCGCGTTCGCGGGGGCCGAGAGCGGTGGCGTAGGTGTATTCGGTGCGGTCGGAGATCAGCTCGATGTCGATGCCGACGCCGGCGTCCGCGCCCTCACGCACCAGGGCGACGGCGGCGTCGCCGCGGTGCGCGAGGGAGAGGGAGAGCGGCGGCAGTTCGCGGTGGTGGCCGACGGCGTACGGGCGGCCTTCGGGGTCGTTGCGGATGGCGATCTCGGCGGGGAAGACCGGGCCTTGGTCACCGGCCTCCGTCCACAGCCAGTGCCGGACCGCGTCCTTGGCGGCGATACGGCCGAGCAGCCACTGGCGGCGGCCGCGGGGCGGGTGGCCCTCGTACTGCTCGCGCTCGGCGGCGCCCAGATGCGTGCGCATGACCAGGTCGCGGGAGGCGAGGTCGGGCCAGCCGTCGGCGAGCAGCACCCAGCCGCCGGGCTGCGGGACGGCGAGGGTGCGGTGCTCCGGATAGCCGCCGGGCCTCGCGGCGCTGACCGCGGTGAAGCGGCGGTCCTGCCAGGCGACGATCTCCGCCCAGACCTTGCCGGAGTGGCTGAGCTGCACGTCGGCGGTGAGGGTGGTGCCGGTGACGGAGGTGATCCGGATGCGGCAGTCCACCTCGGTGGCGGGCTCGGGCTGGGGGCCGTAGAAACGGAAGCCGCGCATGCGGACGGGGAAGACGACATTGCGCTCGCTGCGCTTGGCGAGGATCCAGTAGCCGAGGATCTGGCCGACGTTGTCGAGCAGGGCGCCCGGGGCGGCGGGGGTGGTGATGGTGCCGCGGATGTGGGTGTCGCCGATCGCGACGAGGTCGGTGACGCCCTGGAAGGCCGGGCCGTGGAACATCCACCGGTCGCGGTACAGCTCGGCGGCGGTGAGCTGGCAGGGCTCCGAGATGAGTTCGGGGCGCCAGGGGGCGGGAGGCTCGGGGTAGGTGGTGGCGAGTTCGATGGTGGCGCGGGCATACGGGCCGAAGGTGACGTCGCCGTCGGGGCCGACGGTGACCTCGACGTCGGTGGGGGTGTCGGCACCGAGCCACTGCTCGAGGCGGACGTCGTGGACGCCGATGGCGCGGAGGCGGTGGGCGCGCTCGGCGGCGTCCATCATGAGCTGGACGAGGGTGGTGGCGGGG
>NZ_JAAKZV010000335.1 GCF_011044975.1 Streptomyces coryli
CCCCCTGACCGATTCTGTCTTCCTCCAGGCCACACCCCCCGCCAAAGGTCTCCACCACTGTCTCAACACGCCGCCCTCCCCGCTCCCTTGACTCGGCCGCCCCACTGGTCACAGGGTGTGCCTCCGTAGACACACGGGGATCACCGCCGCCCCCGACCGCCGTATCGCCACACCGCCACACCGCCATACCGCGATATCGCCACACCACCCCGAGGGGAAGCCGCTCATGACATCCAGTCACAAGACCAAGCTCGCACTCGCCTTGACCGCCGCCGGTGCCTTCAGCTTCGTTCTGCTTGCTCCGGTCGCCGGAGTCGCGAGTGCCGAGGGTGGTGAGACCGAGTGTCCGGGTTATCTCGACTGTGACTGGGTGCCTGCGGCGTACGCGGAGACGCCCGACGGGAATTACGGGAATTACGACACGGCTGAGCGGCCGAAGACCAACAAGATCAAGTACATCGTCCTCCACGACACGGAGGAGACGTACGACGACACCATCAAGATCTTCCAGGACCCGGCCAGACAGGCCTCCGCGCACTATCTCGTCCGCTCCAAGGACGGGCACGTAGCCCAGATGGTGAAGAACAAGGACGTCGCCTGGCAGGCCGGCAACTGGTACATCAACGGGCAGTCCATCGGCATCGAGCAGGAGGGCAAGGCCGCCGAGGGTGCCAAGTGGTACACGCCGGAGCTGTATCGCTCGACCGCCGCGCTCGTGCGCGATCTCGCCGCCAAGTACGACATCCCGCTCGACCGCGAGCACATCCTCGGGCACGACAACGTGCCCGCGCTCTCGTCCTCCAGGATCGCCGGGATGCACTGGGACTCCGGCCCGTACTGGGACTGGAACTACTTCTTCTCGCTCCTCGGCAAGCCGACCGTGCCCACCGCCGGGCCCGGCAGCGACCTGGTGAAGATCAACCCCAAGTTCAAGGAGAACATCCAGGCCATCCGCGACTGCGAGCAGAACGTCGACCTCCCCGCCCAGCCCTCCAGCCTGCTCCCGATCTACACCGGGCCGTCCGCCGACGCCCCCCGCCACTCCGACCCCGGCGAGCACCCCGACGGCGGCGCGGGCACCAACTGCGCGCAGGACACCGGCGCGTGGGTCAGCAGCGGCATGAGCTTCGTCGTCGCCGAGCGCAAGCCCGGCTGGACGGCGGTGTGGTACCAGGGCGAGAAGGTGTGGATCAAGACGCCGGAGGGTGAGCGCGTCCTCACCCCGCAGACCGGTTACGTGGTCAAGCCCAAGGCCGGCAAGGACAGCGTGCCGGTGTACGGCGCCGCCTACCCGGAGAAGAGCGAGTACCCCGCCGACATGGCCGACGAGGACAAGGCCGTCGCCGAGCCGCTGCCGTACACGCTCAAGGCGGGCCAGGCGTACGCGGGCGGCGGCACCGCTCCGAACGGCTATTACTACGCCCCGACCTTCGACTCCTCCAAGCCGTACGACCACACCTTCTTCGCGGGCGCGACCGACTACGTCACCGTCCAGATCGGCAGCCGCATCGGCTTCGTGAAGCGGGATGAAGTGGACATCGTGCGGGAGCGCTGACGGCCGAAGATCGACTCTCGTCGTCCCGGCGGGAATCTTCACGGGCCCGCGGCGGTTGGAAACGTACATGGGTATGTACGAATGGGACCCCCGCGGGCTCGCGGCAGTCGACGCCGTCATCGAGCGCGACTCCGCCGGCCTGGTCATGCTGTATCACTTCGACGGCTTCATCGACGCCGGCGAGACGGGCAAGCAGATCACCGAGCGGCTGCTCGACGCCCTCCCCCATGAGACCGTGGCCCGCTTCGACCACGACCGGCTGGTCGACTACCGGGCCCGACGCCCCCTGATGACCTTCCAGAGCGACCGCTGGGCGGATTACGACACCCCCGTCCTCGAGCTGCACCTGATGCGCGACGCCACCGCCGCGCCCTTCCTCCTGCTCACCGGCCCGGAGCCGGACGTGGAGTGGGAGGCCTTCGCCGCCGCCGTCCGCGAGATCGTGGAGCGGCTGCAGGTCCGCCTCGCCGTGAACTACCACGGCATCCCGATGGGCGTCCCGCACACCCGCCCGGTCGGCATCACGCCGCACGGCAATCGCACCGACCTGATGCCGGGCCACAAGTCCTTCTTCGACGAGGCGCAGGTCCCCGGCAGCGCGATGTCGCTGGTGGAGTACCGGCTGGCGCAGGCCGGCCACGACGTCCTCGGCGTCGCCGCCCACGTGCCGCACTATCTGGCCCGTTCCGGCTACCCGGACGCCGCCCTGACCGTGCTGGAGGCCATCACCTCCGCCACCGGCCTCGTCCTCCCCGGCATCGCGCACTCGCTGCGTGCGGACGCGCTGCGGGTGCAGAACGAGATCGAGCGGCAGGTCGAGGAGGGCGACGACGAGCTGACGTCCCTGGTCAGCGGCCTTGAGCACCAGTACGACGCGGTCGCGGGCGGCGAGTCCCGGGAGAATCTGATCGCCGAGCCGGCGGATCTGCCGTCGGCCGATGAGCTGGGCCAGGAGTTCGAGAAGTTCCTGCGGGAGCGCGAGGAGGGCTGAGCCGCCCCCGGGTTGTTACGGGCCGGTAGGCTGCCGCCCATGCTGAAAGTGGGACTGACCGGGGGGATCGGCTCCGGCAAGAGCGAGGTGTCACGGCTGCTCGGCTCGTACGGGGCCGTCGTCATCGACGCCGACAAGATCGCCCGCGAGGTCGTGGCGCCCGGCACGCCGGGGCTGGCGGCCGTGGTCGCCGAGTTCGGCGAGGGGGTGCTGCTCCCGGACGGCTCCCTGGACCGGCCGAAGCTCGGCTCCATCGTCTTCGCCGACCCCGACCGGCGCGCCGCGCTCAACGCGATCGTCCACCCCCTCGTCGGCGCCCGCTCCGCCCAGCTGGAGGAGGCCGCCGGGCCGGACGCGGTGACCGTCCACGACGTCCCGCTGCTCGCCGAGAACGGCCTCGCGCCGCTCTACGACCTCGTCATCGTCGTCGACGTCGCCCCCGAGACCCAGCTCGACCGGCTCGTACGGCTCCGCGGCATGGCCGAGGAAGAGGCCAAGGCCCGGATGGCCGCGCAGGCCACCCGGGACGAGCGGCTCGCGGTCGCGGACATCGTGATCGACAACGAGGGCTCCCTGGAGCGGCTGGCGGAGCGGGTCGCCGAGGTGTGGCGGGAGCTGCCGGCGAAGGCTTAGGGGGAATACCCGCGGGAAAGATCTCGTTGGCCGGACTGAGCGATCAGAGAGGAGCTCAGTGTGTCGCAGCACCCCCGTACCCCCGAGACCGACGTCGTCGACTTCCGGGCCGCCGAGCTGCTCCTGGACGTGCGCGACCCGCAGGGCGCGGTAAAGCTCCTGGACCCGATCGTCGAGAACCACCCCGAGAAGATCTCCGTACGGCTGCTGCGCGGCCGCGCGTACTTCCTGTCCGCGCAGCTGGGCCGCGCGGAGGCGGACTTCCGCATGGTGGTGGAGCGCGAGCCGGACAACGCCTACGCCCACTACGCGTTGGGCCGCACCCTGGAGCGCGGCAGCCGCGACGACGAGGCCCGCCCGCACTTCCGGCTGGCCGCGGCGCTGGACCCGCGGCCGGACTTCTGGGAGGCCGCCGGCTTCGGCGATTGATAGCCCGGTGGCGTCGTGCTCTCCTGGGCGCCATGACGACTATTCCGTACGAGCCGCTCCGCATCCCCGCCGGGGAAGCGGAGCGGCATTGTCGTGACTTCCATGCGGCCATGTCCCGCCGCCGCACCGTCCGCGACTTCTCCTCGCGCCCCGTACCCGACGGCGTGATCGAGTGGGCGGTGCGCACCGCCGCCACCGCCCCGAGCGGGGCCAACGTCCAGCCGTGGCGCTTCGTTGTCGTGACCGACCCGGCGCGCAAGCGGCGCTTGCGGGAGGCAGCCGAGGAGGAGGAGCGGGAGTTCTACGGGCGGCGGGCCTCGGAGGAGTGGCTCGACGCGCTGGCCCCGCTCGGGACCGACTGGCATAAGCCGTTCCTGGAGACCGCGCCTGCCGTCATCGTCGTCTTCGAGGTGCACAAGGGGCCGCAGACGCCGCGGCCTTACTACACCAAGGAGTCGGTCGGCATCGCCGTAGGACTGCTCCTCGCGTCCCTGCACCAGGCCGGTCTGGCCACGCTCACGCATACGCCGAGCCCGATGCGGTTCCTGAACGAGGTGTGCGAGCGGCCGGCGGAGGAGCGGGCCGCGTACGTCATCCCGGTCGGGTACGCCGCCGAGGGCGCGCGGGTGCCGGACATCCGGCGGAAGGAGATGGACGAGGTTCTGGTACGCCTCTGAGGCGGCTGCTACGGTGACCGGCGCACGACAGAAAGCGCTTGCACGGCCCGTCAGTTGCCCTTTCGAGAGGCGGTAGACGTCAATGAACGGCAAGCCCCTACCTCGTCGCCGGTCCCTATTAACCGCCGCGCTCGGCGCCGCGGCCGCGGTGTCACTCCCCGCCCGCGCCGCGGCCGCCGAGGCGCAGGACCGGCGCATCCCGCCGGCCGGCATCGGCATGCACCTCTATACGATGCGCACCCCGCTGGCCGCCGATTACGCCGGCACCCTGGCCACCCTCGCCGAGATCGGCTACGCCACCGTCGGCGTCAGCGGCCGCTTCGGCAACACGCCCGCGCAGATCCGCGGTTGGGCCGACGCCGCGGACCTGCGGATCGTCCTGGAGCACGTCTCGTACGACACCGTGGCCGGCGCCGGACTGCCGCAGGCGCTGGCGGACGTCCGTACGCTCGGCGGCCGCTGGATCGTCGTCCCCAGCCTGCCCTCGGCCCTGCACTCGCCGGCCGGCTTCCGGGAGGCCGCCCGGGTGTTCAACCGCGCGGGCGCGGCCGCGCGGGACGCCGGGCTGAAGCTGCTCTTCCACAACCACGGCGGCGACCACGCCACGGTCGACGGCGAGGTCCTCTTCGACATCCTCCTCAACGAGACCGACCCGCACCTCCTCGGCTTCGAACTCGACCTCTACTGGGCGGTCAAGGGCGGCGCCGACCCCCGCGACCTCTTCCTCGGCCACCCCGGCCGCTTCCCGGCGCTGCACGTCAAGGACATGGCGCCGGACGGCGGCTTCGCGGATGTGGGGTCGGGGGTGCTGGACTTCCCGCGGATGTTCGGGGCGGCGGATACGGGCGGGGTGCGGCAGTGGCTGGTCGAGCACGACTCGCCTGCGGATCCGTTCGCCACCGCCCGTAACAGCTATAGGTATTTGTCGACCGTGCGCTACTGACCGTCCTGGAAGGCCGACCAGTCCGGCTCCGGCATCGCGCCCGTCTCGAAGACGAGGTCGAAGGCGCCCTTGCCGTCGATCGTCTCGCGGATGATGTCCGCGTGACCGGCGTGCCGGGAGGTCTCCTCGATCAGGTGCAGCAGCGCCCATCGCCACGAGCGCGGGCCGCCCTCGTCCCACGGCGCCTTCGGCACCACGAAGGTGTCGTCGAGCGAGGGCACGGCCCGTACCGCCGCCTCGGTCTCGGCGGCGACCTTCTCGTAGAGGGCGAGCACGTCCTCGACGGTCTCGCCCTCTACGAGCGCGAAGCCTTTTTCCCACTCCTTCGAGGCGGAGGCGAAGTCACGGTGCTCGCCGAGCATCGTGCGCAGCCAGCCGCGTTCGCCGTACGTGACGTGCTTCAGCACGCCGGCGGGGGAGAACGCGCTCGCGGTCGGCTTGCTCGCGGCCTGCTCGGCGGTGAGGCCGTGCAGGGAGCGGCGGATGCCGCCGCGCTGGGCGTCGAGGTAGTTGAGGAGGGCGGTGGTCTCATCGCCGGGGGCTTCGGTGGGGACGACGGTGGGCATGGCTGCCGCCTTTCGCTTGAGTGTGCCCCACGCTAACCAGCGTTCAGGACAGTTCCTGTCCGCAATCGCCGAGCTCCAGCAAAGCGGCAGCCGCCCGGCAGCGGCGCGGGCTGCTGAGCACGTCGGTGCTGTCCACCACCTGGTCGATGGCGCCGGTCAGCGAGCCGACGGTGTCGTGGCGGCGGCCCTGCCGCTCGGTGTGGGCGCGGACCGCGGGATCGGTGACGGCTCCGGTGAGGGCGGGCACGAAGCGGCCGGCGTCGAGGACGCGGACGTCCCGGCCGAAGAACTGCCGCGGGGCCGGGTCGACTTCGGGGGCGAGGCCGAGCGCGTTGGTGGCGGCCGCGAGTTCGGCGGCGGCGGCGCAGACGGCGGCCTCGCGGTCGCGCCAGCCGCGGGCCGTGAGGGCGGCGTCCAGGTGCGGGCCGACGCGGGCGGCGAGGGGGAGGCGGGCGAAGGCGGTGCCGAGCCACTTGTTGTACGGCGCCCACCGGCGCTCGACGAGGAACGCGAGCCGCATCAGCTCACGTACCAGCCGGCCCCCGACGACCGCGCTGCCGCACTCATCGCCGACACCGCCGGTGCGGCCGACGAAGGCCTCTTCCTGCGCGACCTTGAGCCAGGCGGCGGCGAGGACGTAACGCCAGACGTCGTCCGGATACCAGCGGAGGGCGGCGCGGCGGCGGCTCAGCTCCCCGTCCGGGTCGGCGAAGACGGCGCCGGCGGTGAGGGCGGCGAGCTTCTGGGTGGGGGTGAGCAGCCAGTCGGCGAGGCGCATCCCGTCCGCCGGATCCAGCGCGATCTCGCGGCGGAAGAACTCCGGCGCGGCGACGATCTCGACGTGGTGCCGCGGCTGCGCGCCGGGCACGTCGGCCTGGGCGTACCGGACGGGATAGCCGCCGAATTCCTGCGGGAGCTTGTGCAGCGCGGCCTCGACGGGCGCCGGATCGGACCCCTCGGGCAGGAACAGCTGCAGCCGCGGCCCGAAGTTGTGATCCGTGGAGACCACGTCATCGAACCCGAGCACCTCGGACCCGGACCCGAGCAGCGCGGCCGCGTGCGGGACGCCCGTTTCCGCGACGAGCGGCGCGACGGCGTCCGCGTAGAAGCGGCGGGCCAGGTCGAGGCCGGGCGTGCTGATCATGGCGGTAGCGTACGGGGCATGGGGTGCGGATCTTGGTGAATTTCGCGGCGATCTCCTGGGAGCGGCTGGCGGCGGAGCTGGCCGAGCGGGCCGTCCGGGCGCGTCCGGAGGACGGTGCGACCCGGGTCCGGATGGCGGTCGACGGAGCCCCCGGCGCCGGGGGCGCGGAGCTTGCCGAGCGGGTGGCCGGGGAGCTGCTGT
>NZ_JAAKZV010000336.1 GCF_011044975.1 Streptomyces coryli
AACTGCCTCCGTCCCGCCTCCGCGGCCAGCCCGCGCCGCGCCGGGTCCAGCGGGTCGCCGCCGATCGCCTTGCGGGCCCCGCGGTCCGGGCTGATCACGACCGTACGGACCGCCGCCCCCAGCGCCCTCGCCTGCGCCCCCGGCCGTTGATCGCGGTGCGGCGCCGCCGCGACCGGGGCGAGCACGACGACCCGCCCGCAGCCCGCCGCCAGGTGCACGTTCGCGGGCGAGAGCAGCCCGCCGTCCACGTAACGCCGCCCGTGGATCGTCATCGGCGGCCAGACGAGCGGCAGCGCACAGCTCGCCGCCACCGCCTCGGTCAGCTCGGCGCCGGAGTCCCGGTCGAAGACGACCTCCTCGCCCGTCTCCGCGTCCACCGCCGGGATCAGCAGCTCGGTGCCGCGCGGCCACTTGCGGCTGGGCAGCCGGTTCTCGATCTGGGCCAGCCGCTCCATCTCGTTGGCCGCGGTCTTCGCGGTCAGCGCCTTGCGGGCGAGACGGGCCCGGGCTCTGCGGCGGTCGCCGCGGCGGAGCAGCTGGGCGAGGGTGGCGAAGACCCCGGACGGCGCCAGCCGGGCGTTGCGGCTGCCCGGTACGGGCATGGCCAGCTGCCGCTCGTAGAGCTCCTGGAGGGTGCCGCCCTGGGTGACCTGGGCGGCGACCACCGAACCGGCCGAGGTGCCGACGAACCGGTCCGCCGCGCTCAGGTCGACCCCGGCCTCCGCCAGGCCCAGCAGCACGCCGGTCTCCCAGGCGATGCCCGTCACGCCGCCACCGCCGAGGACCACCGCGCGCTCGTCCATGCGGATCATGCTGCCACCGGCCACCCGGCCCGGCAGCCGGAGGACCGCGGGCGGGTGAGAGCGGCCCGCCCTCACCTGGCGGCGGGGGCTCAGCCCTCGTTCAGCAGCTTCTCCACCTCGGCGAATTCCGCCGGCGTCAGCGGCCCGTGCTCCATGGCCAGCGCGTTCTCCTCCGCCTGCCCGACCGTACGGAAGCCGGGGATCGGGATCGTGTGCGGGCTGCGCGCCCAGATCCAGGCCAGCGCCCCCTGCGCCAGGGTGCGGTCGCCGGAGGCCAGCACCTGCCGTACGGCGTCGATCCGCCCGGCCCACTCGGGGGTGACCCGGCCCTCGGCGTCGAAGTACTTCAGCCAGGCGGGCGGGGCGCTGCGGATATCGCCCGCCCGCGCCTTCTGGCCCGCCACGTACTTGCCGCCGAGCAGGCCCATCGCCAGCGGGGTGCGGTTGATGCTCGCGAGGTTCTCGCGGGCGCACAGCGCCAGCATCTCCGGGGCGTCCTCCATCACGTTCAACTGATGCTGCACGCCCGCGCAGTTGGGCCCCTCGGCGAAGACCGCCGCCCGCTCGGGGTCGTCGGTGGACCAGGCGTACGCGCGGATCAGCCCCTCGCGTACGAAGCCCTCGCAGACGTCGCGCAGCGCGGCGCCGGTCTCGGCGTCGGCGTCGCCGAGGTGCAGCTGGTAGAGGTCGATGTGGGTGGTGCGCAGCCGGCGCAGCGAGTGGGTGAGGGCGCGCCGGGCGTAATCCGCGCTGGTGTCCTGGTCCAGCTTGATCCGCCGCTCCGGGTCGAAGGTGTTGCCCCACTTCGTGGCGATCACGACCTCGTCGCGGTGGCCCGCGAGCGTACGGCCGAGGATCTCCTCGCTGTGCCCGGTGCCGTATACATCCGCCGTGTCGAAGAAGGTGATCCCGCGGTCGAGGGCGCGCCGGATCGCGCGTACCGACTCGTCGTCGTTCACCACCCCCCAGCCGAGCGGCTGCCCGTCGGTGTCCGCCCACTCGCCGCCGATCGCCCAGCAGCCGAAGCCGAGGGCGCTCACCTGTATTCCGCTGCGTCCGATAGTGCGTTTCTCCATAGGGCGACAGTGCCCCTTGGAGCGCACTCCAAGGCAAGAGCCAGGAAAGGACTTCTGTCCCGCGTGAACGGGACCAATGCAGGGAAGCAGACATTCCTCCCTTCGCATACCTATTGAGGCAGGAAGATATTCGCCAGACCTCAGGGGAGAACCGAAAAATGGCACCGACCGCCGAGCTGGAGCGGGCACCCGAACCCGTGTTGCCCGCGCCGCCGCAGCGCCGCGCCGTCACCGTCACCGACGAAGGTGCGGTCAAGCGCGCGGTCCGTGCCACCGCCCTGGGCAACGCCATGGAGTGGTTCGACTTCGGCGTCTACGCCTACCTCGCCGTCACCATCGGCAAGGTCTTCTTCCCCGCCGCCAGCGGCACCGCCCAGGTGCTGGCGTCGCTCGCCGCCTTCGCCGCCGCGTTCCTGGTGCGCCCGCTCGGCGGCATGGTCTTCGGCCCGCTCGGCGACCGGATCGGCCGCAAGAAGATCCTGGCGCTGACCATGATCATGATGTCGGCGGCCACCTTCGCCATCGGCCTGCTGCCGTCGTACGCCGCGATCGGCCTCGCCGCACCGGCGCTGCTGGTGCTCTGCCGCATGGTGCAGGGCTTCTCCACCGGCGGCGAATACGGCGGCGCCGCCACCTTCATCGCCGAGTACGCACCGGACAAGCGGCGCGGCTTCTGGGGCAGCTTCCTCGAGCTGGGCACCCTGGTCGGCTACACGGCCGCGGCCGCGCTGGTCACCGGCCTGGAGATGGGTCTGAGCGACGACGCCATGCTCTCCTGGGGCTGGCGGATCCCGTTCCTGATCGCGGGCCCGATCGGCCTGGTCGGCCTCTACCTGCGGATGCGGCTGGAGGAGACCCCCGCCTACCAGGAGCTGGCGGCCTGCGAGGAACACCAGGCACGCCCCAAGCTGAGCATCCGCCAGGTGCTGGCCGGCCAGTGGCGGGCGATGGCGCTGTGCATGGCGCTGGTCGCGGCCTTCAACGTCACCGACTACGTGCTGCTCTCGTACATGCCGACGTACCTCTCCGACACCCTCGGCTTCGCGCCCACCACAGGCCTGATGTCGATCGTGCTGGTGATGATCGTGCTGATGCTGCTGATCAACCGGGTCGGCGCGCTCTCCGACCGCTTCGGCCGGCGGGCGGTGCTGATGGGCGGCTCGCTGGCGTTCCTGGTCACCTCGGTCCCGGCGCTGCTGCTGATCAAGGTCGGCAGCTGGCCCGCGGTCTTCGCCGGCCTGCTCGTCCTGGGCCTGGCGCTGCTCGGGTACGTATCGACGATGTCCTCGACGCTCCCGGCACTCTTCCCGACCGACCGCCGCTACGCGTCGCTGTCGATCTCCTTCAACGTGTCCGTGTCCCTCTTCGGCGGCACCACCCCGCTGGTGGTGGCGGCGCTGGTGTCGAGCACGGGCAACGACCTGATGCCGGCGTTCTACATGATGCTCTTCGCCGGGATCGGCCTGATCGCCGCGCACCGCATGGAGGAGACGGCGGGCCGGCCGCTGAAGGGCTCGCCGCCGTCGGTGTCCACGGAGGCGGAGGCCGAGGCGCTGCGCAACGCCCCGCGCATCCCTACGGCAAGGTGAGGATCTCGGTGCCCGAGTCGGTGACGACGAGGGTGTGCTCGAACTGAGCGGTCCGCTTACGGTCCTTCGTCACCACGGTCCAGCCGTCGTCCCACATGTCGTAGTCGTGGGTGCCGAGGGTGAGCATCGGCTCGATGGTGAAGGTCATCCCCGGCTGGATGACGGTGGTGTGATGCGGGCTGTCGTAGTGCGGAATGATCAGGCCGCTGTGGAATGAGCTGTTGATCCCGTGCCCGGTGAAGTCCCGCACGACGCCGTAGCCGAAGCGCTTCGCATACGACTCGATGACCCGGCCGATGATGTTGACCTGGCGGCCGGGGCGGACGGCCTTGATGGCGCGCTGGAGCGCCTCGCGGGTGCGCTCGACCAGCAGCCTGGACTCCTCGTCGACGTCGCCGCACAGATACGTGGCGTTGTTGTCACCGTGCACGCCGTCGATGTACGCGGTGACGTCGAGGTTCACGATGTCGCCGTCCTTGAGGACGGTGGAGTCCGGGATGCCGTGGCAGATGACCTCGTTGACGGACGTGCACAGCGACTTCGGGAAGCCGCGGTAGCCGAGTGTGGAGGGATAGGCGCCGTGGTCGCACATGTACTCGTGCGCGACCCGGTCCAGCTCGTCGGTGGTGACGCCCGGCGCGATGTGCTTGGCGGCCTCCGCCATGGCGCGCGCGGCGATCCCGCCGGCGACGCGCATCCGCTCGATGGTCTCCGCGTCCTGCACCTCGGGCCCGGTGTACGGGGTGGGCGCCTTCTTGCCCACGTACTCGGGACGGGCGATGGCGGCGGGGACGGAACGGGCGGGGGACAGCGTTCCGGGGACAAGCAGCGACTGGCCAGACATGACAGCGAGTGTAATCGCGCCCCATCGGGCACGATGGGCGGGAAGCGACCAGCCGAGGAGCGCGCGATGTCCCTGTTCAAGCGGAAGTCGGAGTCGGCGGGCGGCCGGCCCGGAGAGTGGTACTACTGCATCCGCCACAACAAGGTGGAAGAGGGCCCGGAGTGCAAGGCCACGGACCGCCTGGGCCCGTACGCCACCCAGGCCGAGGCCGCCCACGCCCTGGAGAAGGCCGAGCAGCGGAACGAGGACTGGGACCGGGACCCGGACTGGTCGGACGACGAGGGCGACCAGCGCCCATAGCCCGCGCTCTCGGGGGCAGGCGTCCCGCATGGCGGGACGGGTGGGCCCGGACGTTTCCGGCGCCCGACGACGCGATCGGCACCGCGCAGAAGCGGCCCGTCACCACCTGGGCGGCGGAGGCGCGGCCAGTTGCTCCGCCAGCCGCGACAGCCGGTCCGTGAACCGACGCCGGCCCTGCACCGGCACCGTCGGCACCGACGACTCGCCCGCCGCCGCGCTCACCAGATGCTGCACCGTCTCCAAGTCCACCCCACCGGGCGCGTCGGCGCCCAGCGCCTCGTGCGCCAGCGACCGCAGCTCGCGCAGCGACGCCCGCTCGCCGTCGTCCATCGCCAGCACCGTGGCGCCCGCCCGCCGCGCGTCGCCGATCCGCTCCAGCGTCCCGGCCCCGGGCTCGTCCGGCGCCACCACCAGCAGCGTGGTGCCGCGCCCGGCGGCCTCCAGCCGGTTCAGCCCCACCGCGAGGTGCGGCCGCGCCCCGGCCGGCGTCCGGTGCCGTACCAGCGTCGGGGACAGCTCCGGCTGCCCCGACCAGGCCGCCTCGTCGTCGAGATGCGCGGCCAGATGCCACGGCTCGTACGCCTCCGTGCCCACCAGCAGCAGCCCGCCCCCGGCCGCGGCGGCACCACCGGCGACGGAGGCGCGCAGCGTGCCCGCGAAGCGGCGGGCGGCGGGCAACCACTCGGTCCCGGCGAGGACTTCGCGCAGCAGCGCGACACGTACGGCGTCCATGAGGCGGCATCCTGCACCACCCACACCAGCCTCCGCAGCCGTACCGCCACACGTTCCCTCGCACGCGTGAGCTGACTCACCGGCGGCCGGCGGTTCGCTTTCGGCCGGGCCTGGCAGGATCGCCGTATGACATCTGCAGATCCAGCCGCCGCCAAGCCCGCCCCGAAGGACCCGTGGGAGCTCCCCGACGTCTCCGGCCTTACGGTCGGCGTCCTCGGAGGCACCGGTGACCAGGGCCGCGGACTCGCGTACCGGCTCGCCCGCGCCGGGCAGCGCGTCATCATCGGCTCCCGCAGCACCGAGCGCGCCGAGACGGCGGCCGCCGAGCTCGGCCACGGCGTCGAGGGCGCGGAGAACGAGGAGTGCGCCCGCCGCAGCGACATCGTCATCGTCGCCGTCCCCTGGGACGGGCACGCCAAGACCCTCGAGGCGCTGCGCGACGTGCTCGTGGGCAAGCTCGTCGTCGACTGCGTGAACCCGCTCGGCTTCGACAAGAAGGGCGCGTACGCCCTGAAGCCCGAGGAGGGCAGCGCCGCCGAACAGGCCGCCGCCCTGCTCCCCGAGTCCCGGGTCACCGCGGCCTTCCACCACCTGTCGGCGGTGCTGCTGCAGGACCCGGAGGTCGAGGAGATCGAGACCGACGTGATGTGCCTCGGCGAGGTGCGCGCCGACGTCGAGCAGGTGCAGGCGCTGGCCCAGCGCATCCCGGGCATGCGCGGCGTCTTCGCGGGCCGGCTGCGCAACGCCCACCAGGTGGAGTCCCTGGTCGCCAACCTGATCTCGGTGAACCGCCGCTACAAGGCGCACGCGGGCGTCCGCCTGACCGACATCTGAGCCGCGTACGGGGTGGGGGAGAATGGCCCCCTGGAATCCCCTCTGGAGTCCCTCCGGAATCCTCCACCCCGTGATCGCGGCCTGAGCGGCCTTGAAGGAGAGCACCGATGCCGGCATCCGCACCCCAGACCCTCCCGGCCGCCAAGGTCCGGCAGCTCGCGATCTTCGCGGTCGCGGTGTGCGTGCTGGCGGTGGCCGCCGCGGTGGTGTCCTTCGTCCAGGGCTACTGGCTGGGCGTGCTGTGGCTGCTGCTCGCGGGCCTGGCCTCGAACATGGCCTGGTACTACGTCCGCCGCACCCGCGCCGCGAGGCGCCTGGAGGAGGCGCGGCGCCGCGCGGCCTGACGACGTTTTTCGTTACGGACCGAGCTGCGGCGTGCCGTCCCAGAAGCGGAACCAGTCCAGCCCGAGCGCCGTATCGAACTCGGACACCCCGAGCCCGTTCATGATCCCGTCGATGGCATCGAAGAACACCCGGTTGACCCCGGGGATCCACAGCAGCGCGAAGACGGCCAGCAGCCCGAAGCCCGCGTATTGGTCGAGTGTGCGGCGGGTGGAGGGCTTGAGCCAGGGCTCAATGACCCCGTAACCGTCCAGCCCCGGCACCGGCAGGAAATTCAGAATCGCGGCCGTGACCTGCAGCATCGCCAGGAAGGCAAGCGCGCAGCGGAAGGCCAGCGGCGCCCCGTCCATCGCCCCCGTCCAGAACGGCGCGGTGAGCACGACGGCAAGCAGCGCATTGGTCAGCGGCCCGGCGGCTGAGATCAGACTGTGCCGCCACCGCCCGCGAATCCGCCCCCGCTCGATGAACACCGCCCCACCCCTGTCTC
>NZ_JAAKZV010000337.1 GCF_011044975.1 Streptomyces coryli
ATCTTGCCTCGGCGCTGGGGCTGACGGGCGTGGGGCACCGGGGCCGGGACCGGCGACGGGACCGGGATCGGGGCCGGGATCGGGGCCGGGCCCGGGATCAGTACCGGCGACGGGACAGGCACCGGCACCGGCTCCGGGACGTGCCGCCGGTCGCGGCCCGGGGCCGGCTCCGGTCGGAGATAGCCGCGGGCCTCCGGCACGTCTTCGCGGGCCGCGAGCTGCGCGCGCTGGCGTTCACCGCCACGCTGTCGAATCTCGGAGCGCAGATGGTCAACGCCATGCTGCCGGTCCTGTTCACCCGCGAACTCGGCCTGCCGGCGGGAGCACTGGGCGCGTACTGGGCCATGGGCGGCGCCGGCATCCTCCTGGGCGCCGCCTGCGCCCGCCGCCTGGCGGGGAGGCTGGGCCACGGCCGCACCCTCGCCCAGGCCGGCCTGTGGCTCGCCCCGGCCGGCCTGGGGGTGGCGCTGATCGGCGACGGCTTGTGGCTGTGGCTGGCAAGCGCAGCCTGGCTCCTGACCACGACAAAGATGGGCATCGACAACGTCCTGGGCGTCACCCTCCGCCAACACCTCACCCCGGACGACCTACTGGGCCGCATGAACGCAACCTTCCGATTCATGCTGACCGGCGCCCTGGCAATCGGCTCGGCACTGGCCGGCCTGATCGGAGAGGCGGCAGGCGTCCGGGCAGCGGTGTGGGCGGGAGGCGTATGCCTGTCGATCGCCTTCCTTCCCGTCTTCTGCTCCCCACTACGCAGACTCCGCGAACTCCCGCCCCTGCCCGGCCCGACGACCACGAAGACGACATCAGCCGCCTCCCCTGCTAGGTGACCCAAGCCTCGGCACAGGTACGGGCACCTTGGCATCGGATGGTGACGGCAGCACCGCCGTGTGACGTCGAGCCCCGGCGCCAGAAACGGATGGCCTCCTACGGAAGGAGTGGGGGCGGGGGTTGGGTCAGGCGGCCGGGAGGCGGCCGGTTTACGAAGCGGGGCGGGCCCGTGCGACTGGATGGGCCACCTGGGTCGATCTATCCCTCCGGTAGGAGGGGTCGTGGCCGACACGATGCTTTCGTTGTGTGAAACGCTCCCAACCGGCACATCGGCGGCACAACAACGAAAGTATTGTGTCGGACGCGGCCCCGGCCCACCCCCTATCAGCCCATCCGGCGCTTGAGGATTCCGCGCGCAGCGCGGATGCCGCGGCCGCAGGCCCGCGAAGAAAGCCCGCTACAACTTACGGGCCACCAGGCCGTATTGCGGGACCTCGGGGGCGTCCTTCCAGACGCCCTCCGCGCGCCAGCGGGCGCAGGAGACGATGCCCGGGTCCAGTAGGTCGAGGCCGTCGAGCATCAGGGCCGTCACTGCCGCCCGATCGCGCGGATAGCCCGGCGTCGTGGTGCTGGCGTTCCAGTGTTCCAGGGCTGCCGTGGAGGTGTTGTCCGAGTATTCGTACGTGCCGTGGGCGACCGCCAGGTAGCTGCCGGACGGCAGCGCGTCCATGATCGTGCCCACCGTGCGGCGCACTTCCTCGTCCGAGAAGAAGTGCAGGACGCTGAGCATCGTCACGGCCACCGGCCGGCCGAAGTCCAGGGTCTGCGCCGCGGCCTCCAGGACCTTCTCCGGGTCGCGGGCGTCGACGTGTGCGTACTGCGTGACCCCCTCCGGTGTCGAGGTGAGCAGCGCGCGGGCGTGGGCCAGGACGAGCGGGTCGTTGTCGACGTAGACGATGCGGGCGTCGGGGGCGATGTCCTGTGCCACCTCGTGGGTGTTGCCGCTGCTGGGCAGGCCCGTACCGACGTCGAGGAACTGGCGGATGCCCGCCTCGGCTGCGAGATAGGTGACCGCGCGGCGCAGAAACGCGCGGCTGGCGCGGGCCATTTGCGGGAACACCGGGACCATCTCGGCCATCCGGTCGCCCAGTTCGCGGTCGACGGCGTAGTTGTCCTTGCCGCCGAGCCAGTAGTTCCAGACGCGGGCGTTGTGGGGGACGGTGGGGTCCACGCGGTCGTTGTCGGTCACGGCGGCCATCATGCCGGAAACCGTTCAAGTGTGCCCAGAGACAGTGGAGTTACGGAACGAGAGCGAGCCCCGCCCCGCACCGTGGAGGTGCGGGACGGGGCTCTGGCATCCCTCATGCCGACCGGTGTGTCATCCGGCTCAGTGAGCCAGCACCGGGACCTGGTCCTCGGCGCCCTCCTCGGCGGAGTCGCCGGAACCGCCGGCGACCGTGCCGGACTGGCCCTTGGCGTTGATGAGGCCGGCGGCGATCAGGGCCGCGATGACCAGGGCGCCCACCGCCCACCAGATGGCGGTGGTGTAGCCGTGCACCGCACCGGCGTTGATGAAGCCCTCGCGGCCCAGGGTGCGGGCCTCGGCGGCGTGGGACGCCACCCAGGAGGTGGTGGCCGACGCGGCGATGGTGTTCAGCAGCGCGGTGCCGATGGCGCCGCCGACCTGCTGCGAGGTGTTCACCATGGCGGAGGCGACACCCGCGTCACGCGGCTCGACCCCGATGGTGGAGATGGACATCGCCGGCATGAACGCCGTACCCATGCCGAGACCCAGCAGCAGCAGGGACGGCAGCACGTGGGCGGCGTACGAGGTGCCCGGCTCGATCTGGGTCAGCAGACCCATACCGACGGCCGCGACCAGGAAGCCGGGAGCCATCAGCAGCCGCGGCGGGACGCGGGTCATCAGACGGGCGCCGATCTGGGTCGAGCCCACGATCATGCCCGCGATCATCGGGAGGAACGCCAGACCGGTCTTGACCGGGCTGAAGCCCTGCACGACCTGCAGGAAGTAGGTCAGGAACAGGAAGGTGCCGAACATCGCGATGACCGCGATACCGAGCGACAGGTACGCGCCACCGCGGTTGCGGTTGAGCAGCACGCGCAGCGGCAGCAGCGGGTGCGAGACCCGGGACTCGACGGCCACGAAGGCGGCCAGCAGCACCACGGAGGCGATGAACATCCCGATGGTCACGGTGTCCGACCAGCCGTTGGACTCGGCGCGGGTGAAGCCGTAGACCAGCGCGACCAGACCGGTGGTGGCCAGCAGCACGCCGGGGATGTCGAGACCGGCGCGGTTACGGGCGCCCTTGGGCTCGCTGATCACGAAGACCGCGCCGAGCACGGCGACGATGGCGAACGGGATGTTCACGAAGAACGTCCAGCGCCAGTCCATGTACTCGGTGAGCAGACCACCGAGGATCAGGCCGATACCACCACCGGCACCGGCGATGGCGCCGTAGATGCCGAAGGCCTTGGCGCGCTCCTTGCCGTCGGTGAACATGACGGCGAGCAGCGACAGCGCAGCCGGCGCGAGCAGCGCGCCGAAGACGCCCTGCGCGGCACGGGCGGTGAGCATCATCGCCTCGTTCGTCGCCGCACCGCCGACCGCGGAGGCCGCGGCGAAGCCGACGAGACCGGTGATGAAGGCCTTCTTACGGCCCCAGAGGTCCGCGATCCGGCCGCCGAACAGCAGCAGCGAACCGAAGGCCAGGGCGTAGGCCGTGATGACCCACTGGCGGTTGGCGTCGGAGATGCCGAGGTCCTGCTGCGCGGTGGGCAGCGCGATGTTCACGATGGTCGCGTCGAGCACCACCATCAGCTGGGCCACGGCGATGAAGGCGAGCGCCTTCCAGCGCCTCGGATCCGCCTTTGGTGGGCTTTGTGACGTGATTTCTGACATGAGGGGGCCTATCTATGGTTGCGGAGTGTTCTAACGGAGTGGAAAGAGCAGTGGAAGAGCTGCACGGTGGGCCCGTACGGCCTTATGACGCGCTGGGCGCGCGATCTGTGACACCGGCTCCTGGCGGAGCTAGTCCGATCCCGGTTCTCGCTTCTGCCTGAGGTCCTCGAGGGTGGCGGCGTGCCCGGGCAGCTCCGACCGGGCGGGGGCCTGCAGTCCGTCGAGGAACAGCTGCAGATGACGCTGGACGAACTGATCAAAAGTCGTGCACTCGGAGCCGGGCAGCGGCCGGGTCAGCTGGGACAGCGCGACCATCAGGTCGCCCACGGCTACGTCGCCGCGGAGCTGACCGGCCTCCTTCGCCCGGTCCATCAGGCGCACGATCGCCCGGTCCAGCCGGTCGTGGGTGTCGGCGAGCGGTGGGGCGCCCTTGTCGAAACCCTCGGCCAGCAGCGGACAGAGCGAACCGATCCGCTCGTCCGCGGCCCGGAGCACGAAGCGCCGGAGCGCCTCGAAGGGGTGGCCGACCTCTTCGTAGGCCGATTCGGCCTCCTCGGCGATCCGCTCCATGGAGTGGAGCATCACGGCCAGCAGGAGGTCGCGGCGGCCGTCGAAGTGCCGGTAGACGGTCGCATTGCCGACGCCGGCCCGGCGGGCCACCTCGTCGAGCGGCACATCGGTGCCGTACTCGACCAGGGCCTGGCGGGCGGCCTCGACGATGCGGATGCGGTTGCGGGAGGCGTCGCGGCGCGATGCCCGCTGCCGCGGAAGGGCGGTGTCAGTGCTCACGGTGCGACTCCTCTCGTACGAAGCGGGGACCTGCTCCCCGTTTTGCTCAACGCCTTCCTAAACGGGGACGCGCTCCCCGGTTATTTCGCCTGACCGGTGTGATGCGCGTCACCTGGCGCAGAGCGATAGCTTGGACACGTATCGCACCTATGCACAGGAGGCAGTGAAAGATGGCTACCACTCGCACCGCGAAGACCCACTGGGAAGGCAATCTCCTCGAGGGCAAGGGCACCGTCGCGCTCGACTCCTCGAAGATCGGCTCCTACGACGTGAGCTGGCCGGCCCGGTCCGAGGAGCCCGGCGGGAAGACCAGCCCCGAGGAGCTCATCGCCGCGGCGCACTCGTCCTGCTACTCGATGGCCTTCAGCCACGGCCTGGCGGGCAAGGGCTACACCGTCGAGCACGTCGACACCCAGGCCGACGTCACCTTCCAGCCGGGCGAGGGCATCACGGGCATCAAGCTGACCGTGAAGGCCAAGGTCCCGGGCCTGTCCGAGGAGGACTTCCAGGCCGCCGCCGCCGACGCCAAGGCGAACTGCCCGGTCAGCCAGGCCCTGGCCGGGGTCAAGAACATCACGCTGGACGCGCAGCTGCTGCCGTAATCCTTGACCGGAATCCTTGACCGGACGGAAGCCCTGGGTGATCGAAAGGTTACTCAGGGCTTCCGTGCGACCAGGCCGTACTGCGGGACCTCAGGGGCGCGCTGCCAGTGGTCCTCCGCGCGCCAGCGGTGGCAGGAGACGATGCCGGGCTCCAGCAGCTCCACGCAGCCGTCGAGCATCAGCTCCGCGAGGACGGAGCGGTCCCGCAGGTGGATGGGGGTGGGGCTGTTGGCGTTCCAGTGCTCCAGGGCGGCGGCGTCCTCGGTGCCGGAGTACTCCCAGGTGGCGTGGGCGACCGCGAGGAAGCTGCCGGACGGGAGGGCGTCCATGATCGTACGGACGGTGTGGCGGACCTCGTCGTCCGAGAAGAAGTGCAGGACGCTGAGCATCGTCACGGCGACCGGCCGGCCGAGGTCCAGGGTCTCGGCGACGGCCGCCAGCACCTTTTCCGGCTCGCGGGCGTCCACGTGCGCGTACTGCGTGATGCCCTCGGGGGTCGAGGTGAGCAGGGCGCGGGCGTGGGCGAGGACGAGCGGGTCGTTGTCCACGTAGACGATGCGGGCGTCCGGGGCGATCTCCTGGGCGACCTCGTGGGTGTTGCCCTTGCTGGGCAGGCCCGTGCCGATGTCGAGGAACTGGCGGATGCCCTCCTCCCCGGCCAGGTGGGTGACCGCCCGGCGCAGGAACGCGCGGTCGGAGCGGGCCAGTTGGGGCAGGATCGGGAGCAGCTGCTCCATCTGGTCCGCGAAGGCGCGGTCGACCGCGTAGTTGTCCTTGCCGCCGAGCCAGTAGTTCCAGACCCGGGCGTTGTGGGGGCGGGTGGGGTCCACCGCTGGGTTGTCTGCCACGGCGACATCATGCCCGATCTCGCTCAACTGTGCGTATGTGATGGGGAGTCCGCCGCCAGCTCGTGCTTGAACCCTTCGCGCCAGGACGGGTGGCGCAGCTCCCAGCCGAGCTGCTGCTTGGTACGGGCGTTGGAGAAGCCGCGGCCGTTGGACACCAGCGTCACCGCGAACTCCCCGGCCAGCAGCCGCGCCAGCCACACCGGGAGCCGCAGCGGGCGCTTCGCGCCGATGGCGGCGGCGAGATACGGCAGCCACTCGCCGATCGGGGCCGGCTCGTCGTCGACGACGTTGAAGACGCCCTGCGCCCGCCGCTCCACCGCCAGCACGGTGGCGGCGGCCGCGTCGTCGAGGTGGATCCAGTT
Source organism: Streptomyces coryli (assembly GCF_011044975.1). GTDB lineage: Bacteria > Actinomycetota > Actinomycetes > Streptomycetales > Streptomycetaceae > Streptomyces > Streptomyces coryli. The sequence goes on from NZ_JAAKZV010000337.1 coordinate 6,296, forward strand.
GTTCTGGCCGCTGCCGTCGCCGATCAGCGGGAACTTCCGCTTGCGGACCATCTCGAAGACGTCGTCGCTGGAGCCGGGGCCGTAGAAGCCGCCGTAGCGCAGCGCCGCCCCGCCGGCCCTGACCACCGCCTCCTCGACGTGGATGATCCCCGCGGCCATCTTCCGCACCGTCTCCACCGGACCCGGGTCGATCGGGTCGTCCTCGGTCAGCAGGCCGGTGTGCGGGCCGAACGAGATGGCGAAGCTCTGCGCCACCACGTGCGGGACGCCCTCCGCCTCGGCCGCGGCCAGCAGATGGTCGGTGCCCTCGATGCGCAGCCGGTTGGTGGTGGCGAAGGAGCGCTCCGGGTGCCGCATGTCCGGCTTCCCGATCGCCGTCATCTGGTGCACGATCGCGTCCGGCCGGGCGGCGGCCACCGCCCGGCGGACGGATGCGGCGTCGAGCCCGTCCATCACGACCGGCTCGGCGCCCAGCTCCCGCAGCAGGGCCAGTTTGCCCTCGCCGGTCGAGGTGGCGGTCACCTCATGTCCGCGGGCGACCAGCTGCGGCACCAGCCGGCGTCCGATGGCCCCGGCCCCGCCGGCGACGAAAACACGCATGTCACTCACCCAATCCCAGCTCGTTGTCCGCTTTCGAGCATGGGACGAGACAGCGGGGTGGGCTGTGACAC
>NZ_JAAKZV010000338.1 GCF_011044975.1 Streptomyces coryli
GTCAACACCCCCGCCGCCTTCGCATGCGTCTCCGCGACCTCCCCCGCCGGCGACGACCCCCGCACCAGCGTCGCCCCGACGCCCACCCGCAGCCGCCCGTCCGCCGCGATGTCGGCGGTGCGCAGCAGGATCGGCGAGTCCAGCGTCTGCGCCCCGCCGGCGTCACGGCCGAAGAGCGCCAGCGCCCCCGCGTAATAGCCGCGACCCCCCGCTTCGTAACGCGAGATCACGCGGCACGCGTTCTGCACCGGCGACCCCGTCACCGTCGCCGCGAACATCGTCTCCTTCAGCACCTCCCGCACATCCATCGACGAGCGCCCGCGCAGCTCGTACTCCGTGTGGGCCAGGTGCGCCATCTCCTTCAGCCGCGGGCCGACCACCACGCCGCCGATGTCGCCGACGGTGCACATCATCTTCAGCTCCTCGTCGACGACCATCGACAGCTCCTCCACCTCCTTGCGGTCCTGGAGGAAGGCCAGCAGGCCCTCCCGCGACGGGCCCTCCGGCGGGTAGCGGTACGTGCCCGAGATCGGGTTCATGACCACCGTGCCGCCGGTCATCCGGACGTGGACCTCGGGGCTGGCGCCGACCAGGGTGCGGACGCCGGGCTGGTGGACGACGTAGGTCCAGTAGGCGCCGGTCTCGCCGGTCAGCAGGCGGCGGAAGAGGGCCAGGGCGTCGGCGGCCGAGAAGTCGTGAATGGTGCCCTCGAAGGTGCGGCGGATGACGAAGTTGGCGCCCTCGCCGCTGCCGATCTCGTCGGTGAGGACGCGGCGGACGATGTCCTCGTAGGCGGGGTCGGGGACGTCGAAGGCGCCGTCCGTCACCTGCGGCTGGTGGTCGGGGAGGGCCTGGACGAGTTCGGCTCGCGCGATCTCGTACGACTCCTCAGGGCGCAGCACCGCCAGCGGTGTGCCGTCGTCGCGGGCGTCGAAGCCGCGTTCACGGATCTGCCGGAACGGGACGAGGGCCAGGGCGTCCAGGGCGGCTCTGCCGGTGGCGGGCGGTCCCTCCGGCAGGCTGATGCCGGCCAGCGACTCCACTTCGGTGACCGGGCCCGTCAGGACCTCGACCACGTCGTCATCCCGGCCGGGCGTACGACGATGGAGCAGGGCAAAGGGCTGGGCAGCGGGATCGAGCAGCGAATCAAGGGAAATCATGGCGTTCCTTCCTCGGAGAGTGGAGGACGGCCCGCGCTGTCTCAAGAACGCCGAAGGCCGCCCCTCGGGCGGCCTTCGCGGTGTGTGATGCAGATCTCAGGGATGCACGCGATAGGTGGCCGCCGGATGAGCGGGCCACCACCAGTTACGGCAGGTCGGTGCGTGCATGCTGGACACCCTAGCCGCTGTCCTGTCGCCAGGTGCGTACGTCTCACCTTTCGGGCAGGGGGTCTGAGTGCCCAGCTCAGCCCGTAACCTTTACCGGGTGACGACACACGCCAATCCCGATGCCCTGACGAACACCTGGCAGGACCTGCCCGCGGCCCAGCAGCCCGAGTGGCCGGACGCCGGCGCCCTGCGCGACGTGGTCGCTGAGCTCGAGTCCTATCCGCCGCTGGTGTTCGCCGGCGAGTGCGACCAGCTGCGGGACCGGCTGGCCGCGGTGGCTCGGGGAGAGTCGTTCCTGCTGCAGGGCGGTGACTGCGCCGAGGCCTTCGACGGCGTCTCCGCGGATCACATCCGCAACAAGCTGAAGACCATCCTGCAGATGTCGGCCGTGCTGACGTACGCCGGGTCCGTGCCCGTCGTGAAGGTGGGCCGCATCGCCGGGCAGTACTCCAAGCCGCGGTCGAAGCCGACCGAGACGCGGGACGGCGTCACCCTGCCGGTCTACCGCGGGGACTCGGTGAACGGCTTCGACTTCACGCCCGAGTCGCGGATGCCGGACCCGGAGCGGCTGAAGCGGATGTACCACGCGTCCGCCGCCACCCTGAACCTGGTGCGCGCCTTCACCACGGGCGGCTACGCCGACCTGCGCCAGGTGCACGCCTGGAACCAGGACTTCGTGAAGTCGTCCCCGTCGGGGCAGCGCTACGAGCAGCTGGCCCGCGAGATCGACCGCGCGATGAACTTCATGAACGCCTGCGGGGTGGACCCGGAGGAGTTCAAGACCGTCGAGTTCTTCTCCTCGCACGAGGGCCTGATCCTCGATTACGAGTCGGCGCTGACCAGGACCGATTCGCGTACGGGGCAGCTGTACGACGTCTCCGGCCACATGATCTGGATCGGCGAGCGGACCCGGCAGCTGGATCACGCGCACATCGAGTTCGCGTCCCGTATCAGCAACCCGCTGGGCGTGAAGCTGGGGCCGACCACCACCCCCGAGGACGCGCTGACCCTCATCGACCGGCTCGACCCGGAGCGCATCCCGGGCCGGCTCACCTTCATCACCCGCATGGGCGCGGGCAAGGTCCGCGACCGGCTGCCCACCCTCATCGAGAAGGTCACGGCCTCCGGCGCCCAGGTGGCGTGGATCTGTGACCCGATGCACGGCAACACCTTCGAGGCCGCCAGCGGGCACAAGACGCGGCGCTTCGACGACGTGCTCGACGAGGTCAAGGGCTTCTTCGAGGTGCACAAGCAGCTGGGCACCCACCCGGGCGGCATCCACGTGGAGCTGACCGGCGACGACGTCACGGAGTGCGTGGGCGGCGGCGACGAGATCTTCGTCGATGACCTGCACCAGCGCTACGAGACGGCCTGTGACCCGCGGCTGAACCGCTCGCAGTCCCTTGACCTGGCGTTCCTGGTCGCGGAGATGTACCGGGACCAGTAGGCGATCAGCAGCCGCGATCAGTGAGCGGCCTCACGGCCACGCGGCACTTTTGCAAAACCCCCGGGATGGGTAAGGTAAGTCTTACCTAACGTCCTTCCCGGGGGTTCCGCGTGTACGTCTGCTCTTGCTTCGGTGTCACCGAAGCCCAGGTGCGCGCGCACGCGGAGGCGGGCCACTGCACACCCCGCCAGATCGCCTCCCAGTCCAAGGCCGGCACCGACTGCGGCAACTGCGTCCGCAGCATCCAGGCCCTGCTGGGCAGGGGCGCCTGCCCGCGCCGGGAGCTCCTGGAGAGCCGGGCTCCGGAGGCGCTGGAGCCTGAGGTGGCGGATGCCGCGTCGGTGGCCTCCGTGGAGCAGGCCGCGGCCTAGCTGTCCGGCTGCTCGATGAGCTGCGCGATGTACAGCGGCTCGCCCAGCTTCTCGATGAGCTCCAGCTGGGTGTCCAGGTAGTCGATGTGGTGCTCCTCGTCCTCGAGGATCGACTCGAAGATATTCGCCGACGTGACGTCGCCCTTCCCGCGCATCACCTCGATCCCGCGGCGCAGCCGGTCGATCGCCTCGACCTCGATCTGCCGGTCCGCCTGGAACATCTCGCTGACCGTCTGCCCCACCCGTACGTGGAAGAGCCGCTGGTAGTTCGGCAGGCCGTCGAGGAAGAGGATGCGGTCCGTGAGGATCTCCGCGTGCTTCATCTCGTCGAAGGACTCGGAGCGGGTGTACTTCGCGAGCTTGGTCCAGCCGAAGTTCTCCTGCATCTTCGCGTGCAGGAAGTACTGGTTGATCGCGGTCAGCTCGGCGGTGAGCTGTTCATTCAGGAATTCCAGGACCTCGGGGTCGCCCTGCATTGCGGGGGCTCCTCTCAGGGGGATACGGCTAGCTCGCGCCGCATCTTTGCACCGGCCCGCGAGGGCGTCCAGTAAGTCTTGGCTTAGTACGGCTTGCGGCAACTTGCACTAATCGGGCACCCCGGTGGCATGACCACCTGCAATGGTCTGTCACCATGGAGTCATGGGTCAGCCGGACACCGCAGGTAAAGGGAGCACGGACACGCTTCCTCCGGGCCAGCGGCTGCAGCGCGGCTGGCCGGTCACACACTACGGCCCGGTGCCCCGATTCAAGCCGGACCGCTGGGAGTTCCGGGTCTTCGGGGCCACGGCCGACGGCGACAAGCACTGCTGGAACCACGACGAGTTCGCCGCCCTCCCGTACGACACGATGGTCGCGGATCTGCACTGCGTCACGAAGTTCTCCATGCTCGGGGCCGAATGGGGCGGCGTCCTCGCCCGTACGATCCTCGAGCTGGCGCCGCCGGCCGACGATGTCACGCACGTGATGGTGTGGGCCGAATACGGCTTCAGCTCCAATCTGCGGATCGCCGACTTCGCCGAGGACGACCGGGTCATCTTCGCCACGCACAAGGACGGCGAACTGCTGACCGCGGAACACGGCTTCCCGGTCCGCCTGGTGGTGCCCCACCTGTATGCCTGGAAGGGTCCGAAGTGGGTCCGGGGCGTGGAGTACATGACGGCGGACCGTCGCGGCTTCTGGGAGGAGCGCGGCTACCACAACATCGGTGACCCGTGGCGGGAGCAGCGCTACTCGTACCAGGAGGAGCCGGGCGACGGTCCGGAGCTGTAAGGCTCTAGGTCTGCAGTGCAGTGGGGCGTACCCCCTAGTGGTACTGGTGCACCACGGCGTGGCCCTTGCCGCGCCCGATCAGCCAGCGGTTCACCGGGGTGGTGACCACGAAGGCGACCGCGAAGGCGACGGCCAGAGCGCCCCAGAAGAGGGCGTCCGAGAGGTGCGCCTCCATGGCGCCCGGGATCAGTAGCAGCATGCCGTTGTCGACGATCTCCATCACGGTGATGGACACCGTGTCCGCGGCGAGCGCGACGCCGAGCGCGGCCTTGAAGCTCAGGCCGGCCTTGGTGACCGCGTAGAACGTGAACGAGTAGCCGAAGAGGAAGGCCAGGGCGATGGCCAGCACCATCGTCGGGGCGGTGTGCCACCCGAGGGCGGTGCCGATGATCATGCCGAGCACCTCGCCGATGGCGCACCCGATAAGGCAGTGAAGCGTGGCCTTGGCGGCCATCGCCCAGCTGACGGGCCCACGGCCGTGACCGTGGTGTTCGTGCCCCGCGTGGGCGTGGTGATCGGTGTGCTGGTGCTGCATTGGAAACTCCCAGCGACGTGTCGAAGCGGTGTTCTTCGTTCCGTACGAGTGGGAACGCTATACCCCCCTAGGGTATTCCCGCAAGAGAGATCAATTATCGGCTGGTGGGGATCTGGTGGTCTGGGGGCGAAGCCCCGGTCCTACGGCCGCAGCGACTGCAGCAGCGCCACGTCGCCGGCGTGCCCTTCCGTACCGCCCGGGGTCTCGATGACCACCGGCACCCCGGCCATCGCCGGGTGCGCGAGGAGCTCCTCGAAGGCGGCGGCGCCGATCGCGCCCTTGCCGATGTTCTCGTGCCGGTCCAGGCGCGACCCCGGGCCCGCCTTGGAGTCGTTCGCGTGGACGAGCTGCAGCCGCCCCTCGCCCGCGACGTCCACCAGCTCGTCCAGCAGCGCCTTGGCGCCGCCCGTAACCGAGAAGTCGTGTCCCGCCGCAAAGGCGTGGCACGTGTCCAGGCAGATCCCCAGCCGCGGATGCCGGTCGAGGACGTCCATGTACGGCCCCAGATCCTCGATCAGCGAGCACAGCGAGAAGCCCTGCCCCGCCGTCGGCTCCAGCAGCAGCGGCGGATCGTCGGCGTGCGTCAGCTCATCCAGTACGGGCAGCAGCAGCTCCCGCACCTGGGCGAGCGCGGTCTCGCGGGTCCGGCCGCCGGTGGCCGATCCCGTATGGACGACCACGCCGAGCGCGCCGATCTCCCGGCCGCGCCGCAGCGAATGCCGCAGCGACGCCACCGACTTCGCCGCCGTCTCCGGGCTGTGCGAGCCGAGATTGATCAGATACGGCGCGTGGATGTACGCCGGGATGGCCTCCTCCGCGCACCGCGCGCGGAACAGCTCATCCTGCGCCGGATCGCCGGGCGGGGTTGCCCACCCGCGCGGGTTCGCGACGAAGACCTGCACGGTCTCCGCGCCGATCTCACGCGCATAGCCGAGGCCCTTGGCCGCCAGGCCTCCGGCGACGGGGACGTGGCTGCCGACGGGGTTACGGAGTGTGTGCTCAGTCATCGCGTCCAGATCGTGATCTCGCTGCCCCGCGGGGCCTCGTCGTCGGGGTCGACGCGCCACACCGTATCGCCGAAGAAGACGCCGTTGACGTTGACCTTGAAGCCGGCGTCCTCGAGCTGCGACTTGGCCTCGGACTCGTCCAGGCCCTCAACGTCCGGGACCTCCACCATGTCCTGGCCCTTGGAGATGGTGAGGGTGATGGTCTCGCCCTCGGCGGTCTCGCCGGTCGGGGTCTGCTTGGCGACCGTGCCCTCGTCCTCGTCGGAGAAGATCCGGCCCGGCTTGATGACGACCTTGAAGCCCTCTTCCTCGAGCTCCTCGCGGGCGTCGCCCTCGTCGTCGCCGACCACGTCCGGCACCTCGACCGCCTGGCCCTTGCTGACGATCAGCGGCACGGTGGTGCCCGAGCGGCGGGTCTCACCGGCGGCGACGCCGGTGGAGATGACGACGTCCTCCGGGTACTGGTCGTGGAACTCGCGGGTGATCGAGCCCGGCTTCAGGCCCTGCTCCAGCAGCAGCCGCCTGGCTTCCTTGAGGGTCTTGCCCTCCAGGTCCGGGACCGTGACGTTCTCCGGGCCCTTGGAGACGGTGAGGGTGACCGTGTTGCCCTGTCGGATGCGGTCGCCGACGCCCGGGTCGGTGGAGATCACCCGGCCGCGCTCGACCGTCGTGCTGAAGGCCTGCTTCGCGTCGGACTCCAGGTCCTGGGCCCGCAGCTCCTTCTCGGCCCTGGCCTGGGTCATCTTCAGCACCGGCGGGACCTTGGTGAACTGGCCCGAGTTGATGTACCAGACGCCCGTACCGACGCCGAGCAGCAGCAACGCCGCGACCAGCGCGATCAGGGAGCGCCGGGGGCCGCGGCGCGGGGCGGGCGGCTGCGGCG
>NZ_JAAKZV010000339.1 GCF_011044975.1 Streptomyces coryli
GTAGGGGATAGCCGGGCGGGCGTCGGAGGGCGCGGGCGGACGACGCCTGCGGACGGGCGGCCGGCGCGTCAGGCCACGGCGCCCGCGGCGGGCGGTCAGCGGGTGACGCCCGACGGCCGGGTGTCAGGCGCGCGGTGAGAGCAGTCGGCGGCCCCCGGCCGGGCGGCGCCTGCAGCGGGACCGTTGGCGGGCGATGCCTGCGGCGGGCGGCCGGGCGTCAAGCCCACGGCGTCCGCGGCGGACGGACGGATCTCAGACCTGCGGCGCCCGCGGCAGGCGGTCAGTAGGCGACGCCCGCGGCGGACAGCCGGGCATGAGGCGCGCGGCGCCCGCGGCCAGCGGTCGGCGGGTGATGCCCGACGGCCGGGTGTCAGGCGCGCGGCGACAGCAGGCGGCGGCCGCGGGTCGGGCGGCGGCCTGTGCTGCGGCCGCGGCCCATCGCCGGGCGGCGGCGGCCGGACGAGGATGCGCCGTTGAAGAGGCGGGCGACCGCGCGGAACGGCAGCATGACGATCGTCGCGAGAGTTGAGCCGATCATGCGCAGAATGTCGGCAATGGCACGGAACACGGGAAACTCCCAAGGTCGGGACGCTGTCACCGGCACGGGTAGCCGCCCGCCACACCCCGAAACCGCGGCCCGCGCACCACGTGCTCCCCGTCACACCGCACGCCGTCTCCTCAGGTCGCGCGACATCCGACCCCCCGACCCTGCACAATGTGCAGGCTCACGCACACCATGAAGGCGAGTCGGATTCACTGTGACCGAGACTGCGACGACCTCGAACCCCTCGATCAGGGCTGCCGGTATCGAAGGCAGGATCGCCGAGGAGCTCGGCGTACGCGAAGGCCAGGTCAAGGCCGCTGTCGAGCTGCTCGACGGCGGCAGCACCGTGCCGTTCATCGCCCGTTACCGCAAGGAGGCGACCGGCACCCTCGACGACGCGCAGCTGCGCACGGTCGAGGAGCGGCTGCGCTACCTGCGCGAGCTCGAGGAGCGGCGCGCCGCGATCCTGGAGTCGATCGAGGGCCAGGGCAAGCTGGACGAAGCGCTCAAGGCGCAGATTCTGGCCGCCGATTCCAAGGCGCGACTTGAGGACATCTACCTCCCGTACAAGCCCAAGCGCCGCACCAAGGCGCAAATCGCCCGCGAGGCGGGCCTCGAGCCGCTGGCCGACGGCCTGCTGACCGACCCGACCGTCGAGCCGACGGCCGCCGCCGCGGCGTTCGTCGACGCCGAGAAGGGCTTCGCCGACCCCGCCGCCGCGCTGGAGGGCGCCCGCGCCATCCTCGCCGAGCGGTTCAGCGAGGACGCGGACCTGATCGGCGAGGTGCGCGAGCGGATGTGGACGCACGGGCGGCTGGCCGCGAAGGTGCGGGAGGGCAAGGAGGAGCAGGGCGCGAAGTTCGCGGACTACTTCGACTTCGCCGAGCCGTTCACCGAGCTGCCCTCGCACCGGACCCTCGCGATGCTCCGCGGCGAGAAGGAGGAGGTCCTGGACCTCACCCTGGAGCCGGACGCGGACGCCGCGGCCGAGGGGCCCAGCTGGTACGAGCAGGCCATCGCGAAGAAGTTCGGCGTCGCCGACCGCGGCCGGGCCGCCGACAAGTGGCTGCAGGACACCGTCCGCTGGGCCTGGCGCACCCGCATCCTCGTCCACCTCGGCATCGATCTGCGGCTGCGGCTGCGCACCGCCGCCGAGGACGACGCGGTGCAGGTCTTCGCGGGCAACCTCCGCGACCTGCTGCTCGCCGCCCCGGCCGGCACCCGCGCGACGATGGGCCTCGACCCCGGGTTCCGTACGGGCGTGAAGGTGGCCGTCGTCGACGCGACCGGCAAGGTGGCCGCCACGGACACCATTTACCCGCACGTGCCGCAGCAGAAGTGGGACGAGGCGCTGGTCAAGCTGGCGACGCTGGCGCGCGAGCACCACGTCGACCTGATCGCCATCGGCAACGGGACCGCGTCGCGCGAGACCGACAAGCTCGCCGCCGACCTGATCGCCGCGCAGCCGGAGCTGAAGCTGACCAAGGTGATGGTCTCGGAGGCGGGGGCGTCGGTCTACTCGGCGTCCGCCTTCGCCTCGGCCGAACTGCCGGGCATGGACGTGTCGCTGCGCGGCGCGGTGTCGATCGCGCGGCGGCTGCAGGACCCGCTCGCCGAACTGGTGAAGATCGACCCGAAGTCGATCGGCGTCGGGCAGTACCAGCACGACCTCTCCGAGGTGAAGCTGTCGCGCTCGCTGGACGCCGTGGTCGAGGACTGCGTGAACGGCGTCGGCGTCGACCTCAACACCGCCTCCGCGCCGCTGCTGGCGCGGGTCTCGGGCATCGGCTCGGGGCTGGCGGAGAACATCGTGTCGCACCGCGACGCCAACGGTCCGTTCCGCAGCCGGGTGGCGCTCAAGGACGTACCGCGGCTCGGCCCGAAGGCCTTTGAGCAGTGCGCGGGCTTCCTGCGCATCCGCGAGGGGGACGACCCGCTGGACGCGTCGGCCGTGCACCCGGAGGCGTATCCGGTGGTGCGGCGGATGGGCGAGACGGCGGGCGGCGACGTGGCGACGCTGGTCGGCAACGCGCAGGCGCTGCGGGCGCTGAAGCCGCAGGACTTCGTGGACGAGTCCTTCGGTCTGCCGACGGTGACGGACATCCTGAAGGAGCTGGAGAAGCCGGGCCGCGACCCGCGCCCGGCCTTCAAGACGGCCACCTTCAAGGAGGGCGTCGAGAAGCTCGGCGACCTGGCGCCGGGGATGATCCTGGAGGGTGTGGTCACGAATGTGGCCGCCTTCGGCGCCTTCGTGGATGTGGGCGTGCATCAGGACGGGCTGGTCCATGTCTCCGCGATGTCGAAGCAGTTCGTGAAGGACCCGCGTGATGTGGCCAAGCCCGGCGACATCGTGAAGGTGAAGGTCCTGGACGTGGATGCGCCCCGGAAGCGGATCTCGCTGACGCTGCGGCTGGATGACGAGCCGGGTGGGGGTCGTACGTCGGGCGGTGGGGGCGGCGAGCGCGGCGACCGGGCCGAGCGCGGCGAGCGCGGCCAGGGCGGCGGACGCCCGCCGCGTCAGCGCCAGGGCGGCCAGGGCGGTGGCCGCGGTCAGGGCGGTGGCGGTGGCCAGCGCCAGGGCCAGGGCGGCGGACGCCGCCAGGGCGGCCAGGGTGGCCAGGGCGGCGGCCAGGGCGGCGGCGCCAACCGCCGCCGCGAAGCCCCGCCCCAGAACAGCGAGATGGCCGACGCCCTCCGCCGCGCCGGCCTGCTGGGCGGCGGCGGCAAGGACAAGCGCAAGCGCTAACGGAGTTGACCGACGAGCGAGCTCCCGCTGTCGGCGGGAGCCGCTCGTCGCGTCGTGACCTCGCGATAGCAGTACGCCGCGATGGCCAGGGCGCCCACTCCCACGTAGCCCCCGTCGAACTTGTAGTCCTGCTCAAGACTCAGCCAGATCTTGTATACGGCGACGAGAGCGCAGAGCGCTGCGGCTCCGTATCCCACTTTGCGGGCGACGTCTCGCGATTGCGGCGTGAGTAGCGCGGTCAGGCAGACGAGCACGACCAGGCCCACACTGCCCGCAGTCCCGTAGACGGTGTAACCGAAGTCGAGCACCGGCCCGAAGCCCGTGCCGTACGGGATGAGCGCGACGAACGGCGCTGCGAACCCGGCGAGCGTCGCCGAGAGCGGCCGGGCATTCCCGGGCCCGCGGCTTCGGTGTTCGCGGAAGCAGAACAGCGCACAGCTCAGGATGGCCAGCGGAAGCAATGCCCTGCCGTCATCATCGTCGAACGGCGCGGTGGACAGCATCAGGAGGGCTGTGGCCACGTATCCCGCATAGCGAACGGCGTCGCTCGTGCGAGGTGTGAGAGCCGCCGTCAGCCCCAGGCAGCCCGCCAGCAGGATTACGTACACCACCGCGGGAATGGTTTCGTGCGGGCCCGTATACCCCTGCTCCAGAGACATCGGGAGCTCGGGCCTGATCACCGCTGCACTAGCCGCCGCCAGGACGGCCGGTGGCAGAAACCGCTCGATGGCCTCCTTGACCCCACCAGGACTCTGAGCCGCGGCGGGCTCGGGCAAGACGGCTGTGGGCGGGACTGGCCCCCGCACGCGCGACGGCGCGGGGGCCGCCGGAGCGTGCTCGAACCGGCGCAGGGCCTGCGTCACTTCACCGGCGTTCGCGTATCTCTGGGCGGGGTCCTTGCGGAGGAGCGTGAGCACGAGATCGTCCCACTCTGGCGGGAGGTCCGGCGAGACTGTGCTGGGGGCGGGTGGTTCCTCGGTCAGATGGGCGGAGAGATAGCCGACGGTGTCCGGCGCCTGGAACGGCAGCCGGCCGACGATCAGCTCGAAGAGCACGCAGCCCAAGGCGTACAAGTCGCTGCGCGGCTCCGGATGGCCGCGGGCCTGTTCAGGTGCCATGTACGGGGGCGTGCCCACGATGAAACCGGTCTGTGTCAGGCGGTCCGCCGTCGCGTTCGGATCCGCGGCCCGGGCGACGCCGAAGTCGAGGACCTTCGCATTCCCGGAGGGCGTGATCAGGATGTTTGAGGGCTTGATGTCCCGGTGCATGATCCCGGCGGCGTGCGCGTCCGTGAGCGCGTCCGCCACCTGCGCGCCCCAGCGGGCCGCATCGGACAGGCTGACGCCGCCCCGGCGCAGTAGCGCGTCCAGGCTCTCTCCCGGCACCAACTCCATCACCAGGAAAGGGACCTTGCCGTCCGCGGCATCCGTCTCGCCGAGATCGTGGATGGTCACGATGTGCGCATGCTGCAGCCGGGCAGTGATCCGCGCCTCGCGCAAAAACCTGGCCCGCGCCTCCTCACCCCGGCTCCCGCCACCCGAGAGCAAGGAGATCAGCTTGACCGCGACCGGCCGGTCCAGCGTCTCGTCGCGGGCCTCCCACACTTGGCCCATCCCACCCTCGCCCAGCTCCCGCACCAACCGATAGCGGCCCCCGAGGACTTGATCCCGCACCGGCACGCCCCCTCGTCTCGACCGGTCACTCTGAGATCATGACGTGCGCACGGCGGTGACACGAGTGGTACGCGGAAACTCACACGCGGGCTTCACGACTCCAGCAGCGCGAAGCCCCCGCCATTGCACACCCCGCATATCGCGTCCTCCGCCCAGCCGCTGCCATGGCAGCCGTGGCACAGCGCGTCATGCCACACCGTGCCGTCCAGGGCGCGGTGCGGGAGCGGATAGTGGGTGTCCGGCAGATAGCACTCCACCTGGGTCACGGCCTGACGGCGGGCGCACAGGTCCGTCCCGGGCTGATTACGTCGACGAGCCTCCATGACTTCCAGGCTAAAAGCCACCACTGACATCGCCGCCGGACGAAGCCGGAGCCACTGCCGGTCAGCGGCGTACGGGACGGGCGCAGCGCACCTCCCCCGAGGTGATCTCCTCGCGGGGCAGGGACAGGCCGAAAGCGCGCTCCAGGCCGGCGAAGAAGAGCGCGATCCCGTCGGTCCAGTCCGTGTGTTCCTCCGCCTGGCGGATGTACGGGTTGAGGAAACCGAGCGGCGCCTCCTGGGAGAAAGGCAGCTCCCCCGGCTCGTACCAGATCAGCTCGTAGATATCGCCCGGCTCTGCCCCGTCGTCGAGCGGGGCCGGGTTCTGGTACTCCCCGTCCTTGATGTAGCTGAAGGTGTAGATGGCTTTGGCCGTGGTCGCGCTCAGCGCGATCCGCTCCGCGGGCTCCGGGTCGAGAGGGCGCGGCCAGGCGTGGTGGCCAAGCCAGGTCCACTCCCCCGCCGTGCCGAACGCGAGCGTGTCAAAGAGGAGGTTCGTGCGGTCGCGCGCGTCCTGCTCCCGTACCTGGTGCAGCCGCAGCCCGTCGGCGATGTCCTGGGGGTCGGCCCCATAGGCGACGGCCACCTCTTCGGGCGCCATGCCCTTGATGAATTCGATGACGGTGAAGGGGCGCTGTTCGCTCCAGCCGCCGGCGATCCACGCTATGCCATCGCCCACCGGCGGCTGGCGGGCGAGGAACGCCTCGAACGCCGCCGCCTGCTTCGGCGGCATATAAAACTGGCGACCCATCCGTGCGCGGTCCTCGATCCAGTCGAGCTCGTCGGCGGACCGCAGCTCGGCGACGACGGCCCGGTCCCGTACGAAGGTCATCCGCACGCCGTCGGCGTGTACGTACCGGACGTAGGGTCCCTGCTCCTCAGGACCGAACTGCCCGCGCTGCTCGGCGAACGGACGCGGTCTTCGGCCGTACGAGCCGCCGCGCTGCGCGAAGTGCTCCAGCTCGGCCAGTTCGGCCGCGGGCAGCAGCACCGCCGTGCGCTCCCCGCCGTCGGTGAGGTCTATCCGCTCACCGGTCTCCTCCACCAGGTCCAGCGGCCGCTCGAAGTCGGTCATCAGCTCGCTCAGTTCCATGCTGGTCATGGGCCTGGACGCTACCCGCACCGCCTTCCGCCGAAGCCGCAGCCGTCGACGTCCACACCGCCGCCGCGGTCACCAGCACCGCGGGGCCCGGCACCAGGAGCAGCAGCGACGCCGTCCAGTGGACCGCCGCCCATACCCCGAGCACCGCCAGCGAAGGGCCCGCGAGGAAGCGCACCGGGCGGCGGGCTACCAAGTGCAGCGCGCACAGCCACAGCAGCCTGCCCCGCAGATCCGGCCGCGCGGCGCCCAGCGGCAGCGCCGCGCCCAGGCCCAGGACGGCCAGTAGCGTCACTGCCCCGCTCACCCCCAGCGACGGCAGCACCCACCCGCTGCCCGTAGCCGCCCAGATCTCCAGCGCCACCAGGAACGCCGCCGCCGGCACCCCGGCGAGCAGCCCCTGCACCGCACCGAAGCGCCACAGCCCGCGCAGCGATCGCCACCACAGC
>NZ_JAAKZV010000033.1 GCF_011044975.1 Streptomyces coryli
GGTGAGGAGGGGGCGGGTGGCGGTGGAGAGGGTGAAGATCGTGTCGCCGTCCGAGAGGAGGTGGCCCGGGCGGACGCCGCGGGCCAGGCCGTCGTGGGCTGTGCCGGCGAGCTTCTGGGCCTGGGCGCGGGTGAGGGTGGCGTCCGTCGCGACGACGGCGAGGGTGGTGTTCAGCGGGCCGGTGGGTGGGGCCGCCAGGCGGCGGGCCGTTTCCTCGCGGGCCGCGGACAGGCGAGTCTGGGCGGACGCGTGCACCTCGGGCCGGGGGATCTCCGGAACGCCCCCGAAGAGGCGGCCGTACAAGGCGCCTGTCTCCGGGTCGAAAACCGAGCCCGCGACGTTCACCGCCGCCAGCGCACCGACCGTGGCCCCCGACGGCAGCAGCGCACTCGCCGTGCCGATACCGCCCTTGATGCCGCCTGCCACCGCTCCCGTGCCCGCACCCACGTTGCCCTGCGGCACCTCCGCGCCCTCGGGCGTGGCCGCGGCTGCCGCCACCGCCTCCCGGCCCAGCTCCGCGCCGGGCCGTGCCCGCCAGTCGCCGCCCCGGCCCAGATCGAAGAGTGCGGCCGCCGGCACCACCGGCACCAGGTGGGTCGGCAGCGGGCCGGCCCGGAAGCCGCGGCCCTGGTCCTCCAGCCAGTGCACCACCCCGGAGGCGGCGTCCAGGCCGTACGCGCTGCCGCCGCTGAGGACCACGGCCTCGATGCGCTGCACCAGATTCCGCGGATCCAGCGCATCCGTCTCCCGCGTCCCCGGCCCGCCGCCGCGCACGTCCACCGCGGCCACCGCGCCGCCCTCGGGCGCCAGCACCACCGTCGTCCCCGTCAGCCAGCCGTCGCCGGTCCGCTGCGCATGCCCCACCCGGAAGCCCGGGACGTCCGTGATCGCGTCAACTCGGTCAGCCATGGCCGCACCGTACCCTTGAGCCCATGAGCACCACCCCCGCGGCCACCCCGCGACAGCCGGAAGCCAAGGGCGCCGCCCACCCACCGGCCGCGAAGAAGCCCGCGAGCGATGCCGCGAACGAGCCCGCGGAGAAGCCCGCGAGCAAGGCCGCGAAGAAGCCCGCGAACGAGGCCGCGGAGAAGCCCGCGAGCAAGGCCGCGAACGAGTCCGCGAACGAGACCTCGAAGAAGCCCGCGAACGAGCCCGCGAGCAAGCCCGCGAGCAAGCCCGCGAAGAAGCCCGAGGCCAAGCCCAAGCGCCCCGCCCCCGAGACCGCGAAACCCGCCGCCGTCAAGCCCGCCAAACCGCGCGGCGCCGCCGCGCTCGTCTTCGACGACCCGCTGGCGCAGCAGAGCTCCGACGACACCGACCACGGGTGGGGCGAGCGCCCCCCGCGGAGCGGCTCCGCGGCCGACCTGGCGCGCTTTCTCGACGAGAAGCCGCCGCATCACATCTGACGCGACGGCTTCCCGGCGGTACGGCTGAACCGGCCGTCGCTACGGCTTGTCGAGCGGCCCACGTGTGCCGCCCGGGTCCGCAGGACCCGCCGCGTCGGTCGGACCCGACGGCCCCACCGGCCCCGGCGTGCTCGCCGCGCCCACCGGGCCGCCCCGCTGCGCCACCAGCGCATCGCGGATCTCCGTCAGCAGCTCCACCTCGGTGGCCTCGTCCGCCACCGGCTCGCCCTGCGCCGCCTGCCGCGCCTTGTACTTGTTCATGGGCAGGATCATCAGGAAGTACACGACCGCGGCCGTGATCAGGAAGCTCAGCGCCGCGCTCAGCACGTGGCCGTACGCGAGCGCCACGCCCTTGGTGACCACTCCGGCGTCGCTGACCGTGCACTTGTCGCTGAAGCAGGCCCGGTACTGCTCGAGGTTCTGCGAGCCGAAGAGGCCGACGATCGGGTTGATGATCCCTTCGACCACGGAATTGACGATCTTCGTGAACGCCGCCCCGATCACCACCGCGACCGCGAGGTCTATCACGTTGCCGCGCATCAGGAACTGCTTGAAGCCGCCCAGGATGCCCTCGTTCTCCGCGCTCACGTACTGCCCCTATCTGCACTTCACTCCAGCGGATCAGCACCATAGGCCGCCGCACCGGTGCACTGTCCACCGACGTCACACGAACCGGTGACGGATGCGGTGTTGACCTAAATCCCGTCATAGCATCACGTTTCCGATCTTTCACAGCAGAACAGAGGAGGCGTGAATGCGGATTTTCCGCACAGCACTGGCCGTTGCCGCGACGCTGGTCATGGCGGGTGCCACCCCGGCCATGGCGGACTCGCAGGGGCGCTACAGCATCGCCCACGGCAACAAGGTCAAGGCGTCAGGGCCGTACTTCGTCAACGAGCGCGCGGGGGACACCCGGGTGTGGTTCAAGGGGAACCTGACGAACAACGCCAAGCACGGCTGCGCGGTGCTCCGCGCGGGGTCCTCGGACTCGAAGATCAACCTGAAGAAGCACTGCGGCCGCGGGTCGGTGCCGCTCGCCAAGTACGTGACGATGGGGGTCTTCTCCGACTCGGCGCAGGTCCAGGTCTGTCACCAGCTGGACGACAGCCTGGAGTGCGGCAGGGCGCAGACCATCAAGTACTGATCACCATCACGTACTGATCCCCTGACGAGCGGCGGTGTCGCGGTCAGCACAGCGACACCGCCAGCCGTCCCGAGGCCGCCGCGCCGGCCAGCGCCGCGGCGGTCGGGCGCGGCACGGAGAGGACCACCAGAGCGCCCGCCTCGGCGGTCAGATCGGGTCCGGTGCCGGACGCCGCCCCGTCTCCTCGCGGGACTTGGGCGACCCGGGCCGCCCGCGCCACCACCTTCGCCGCCCTGTCCCCCGCGGCGCCGCCGCCCGCCGCCACCACATCCACCCGGTCTCCCGGGCGCAGCAGCCGCACCGACGCCGCGTCCGCGATCCGTACCGGGGCCGCGACCAACGCATGCCCGGCCCGGGCCCCGGGCTTCGGATGCGGCGCCGCCGTCGCCTGCCCCGCGGGCTCCGCCGCCGTCAGCCGGGCGTCACCGCCCCGCGGCGCGGCCGCCGCCAGCGCCGCCGCCGAAATCGCCAGCCCGGCCGCCACGACACGCCGCCGTCGCCGCACAGCCCGCCGCAGCCGATGCCGCCCGCCCCCGGCCCGTAACGGCGCGAAGTCGGGCACCACACAGCCGGGAGGGACAGGGGAGTGTCTGCCTGTAGGGCCGGGGAGCACGACCTCGGCCGAGGGGAGAGACGGACCCTCGGCCGAGGGGTGCGGGGAGCGAGGGGAGTGAGAGGGAACGGAACTACCCGGCGCCATACGGGACATGACCATCGCCACCTGATGCGAGTCGCTTGCGGTTCGTAACGCCACTCACGATCCCGCTCGCCGAAGGCCCTCGCACCACCCTGTGGACTACTCCCCAGTTGTGGAAAAGTCGCGCGCCGGCCCCACCCTCACGGCAGCTCGATCCCCGTATCCCACCCCTGCAACGCCCCCGCACACAGGCAGTCCCGCTCCCCGGCCGCAGGCAGCCCGGACACCACGTCGAAGAGCACCTCCCGCATCCGGTCCACATTCGCCGCGAAGACCTCCAGCACCTCCTGGTGCGAGACCCCCTCGCCCGTCTCCGCTCCCGCGTCCAGGTCCGTGACCAGCGTCAACGACGTGTAGCAAAGCTCCAGTTCACGCGCCAGCACCGCCTCCGGATGCCCGGTCATGCCGACCACCGACCAGCCCTGCGCCGCATGCCACTTCGACTCGGCCCGGGTCGAGAAGCGCGGGCCCTCGATGACGACCAGCGTGCCGCCGTCCACCGCCTCCCAGTCCCGCCCGCGCGCCGCCGCCAGCGCGGCCGAGCGGCCCACCGGGCAGTACGGGTCGGCGAAGGTGGTGTGGACGACGTTCGGGGTGCGGCCGTCCGGGAGTTGCTCGCCGTCGTAGTACGTCTGCGTGCGTGCCTTGGTGCGGTCCACCAGCTGGTCAGGTACGAGCAGCGTGCCGGGTCCGTACTCGGGACGCAGCCCGCCCACCGCGCACGGGCCCAGCACCTGCCGTACGCCCACCGAGCGCAGCGCCCACAGATTGGCGCGGTAATTGATGCGGTGCGGCGGCAGATGGTGCTTGCGGCCGTGGCGGGGGAGGAAGGCGACGCGGCGCCCGGCCACCTCGCCGACGAACAACGAGTCACTCGGCGGGCCGTACGGCGTCTCGACCGCGACCTCGGTGACGTCGTCCAGGAAGGAGTAGAAGCCGGAACCGCCGATGACACCGATCTCTGCGAGCGCAGCTGCCTCAGTCATGCCCCCACAGTAATGACTGACCGCCGCGGCCTCACGGAGAGGCGGCGGCGGTCAGGGAAGCGTAAGGATCAGGCGGCCGAGCTGCTGCTCGACGAGGACCCGGAGCCGGAGCTCGAGCCCGAAGAGGAGGAAGACGAAGAGGACGAAGACGAGGACGACGACGAGCCGTTCTTGTCCGACGACTTCGACTCACTCGACTTCGAATCCGACGACTTCGACTCACCGGACTTCGCCGTCGCCGGGCTGGAGCTCGACGAACCGCCCCGGCTGTCCGTCCGGTAGAACCCGGAGCCCTTGAAGACGACACCGACCGCCGAGAACACCTTCCGCAGACGGCCACCGCAGTTCGGGCACTCCGTCAGCGCGTCGTCGGTGAACTTCTGCACCGCCTCGAGGCCCTCGCCGCATTCGGTGCACTGGTACTGGTAGGTCGGCACTTTTCGTATCCTCCTGGCACTCTCACCTATGGAGTGCTAACGACGCTCTATCTTGCAGCATTCCAGCCGTGTCAGTCCACCGCGACGGGGCTCTCGTGACGCGCCCCACGCGCGGCGATACGCCCTGTCACCGGAGGAGCAGGCGGCGCAGGCGGCTCCAAACGCCGCCGCAGCACCACCAGCACCACGCACGCCAGCGCCGTACCGCCGAGCGGCACCAGGAAGCCGGCCCGCGCCCCGCCCGCGTCCGCCAGCTGCCCGGCCGCCGACGACGCCAGCGCCTGGCCGAGCGCGACCGCGCCGGTCAGCCACGTGTAGGCCTCGGTCCGCGCACCCGCCGGGACCAGCGAGTCCACCAGCGTGAACCCGGTGATCATCGCGGGCGCGATGCAGATGCCGACCAGCAGCCCGAGCCCGCCCTGCAGCCAGGCGTGCGGCGACGAGGCGCCGATCCAGAGCGGCACCGTGGCCGCCACCAGCACCGGATACGCCACCAGCAGCCGCCGGTCCGCGGGCCGCCGCCAGTGCATCAGGCCGACGACCAGACCGGCGAGCATGTTGCCCGCCGCGAAGACGCCGTAGAGGACGCCGTTCAGCCCGGGATTGCCGATCTCCTCGCTGAAGGCGGTCAGCGATACCTGCATGCCGCCGAAGACCATGCCGATGCCCAGGAAGGCGACCGCCAGCGCCCGCACCCCGGTGATCCGCAGCGCCGATCCGCCAGAGCCGCCTGCGGCCCCCGAAGCGCCCGCGATACGCACCGACACCTGCGGCTGCGTACGCCGCTGGGCCGCGAAGAGCAGCCCGCCGGTCACGGTCAGCACCGCCTCGGCGACCAGCCCGGCCGCCGGGTGCACCCCGGTGCACAGCGCCGCGGCCAGCACCGGCCCGACCACGAAGGTGAACTCGTCCGTCACCGACTCGAAAGCCGCCGCCGTGTGCTGCAGCGGCGACCGCGGGTCGAGCCGCGCCGCCCACCGGGCGCGCACCATCGGCCCGATCTGCGGCACCGACGCACCGGCGAGCACGGCGGCGAGCAGCAGCGCCCACAGGGGCGCGCCGGACAGCGCCAGCACGATCAGCAGCGATACGGCCGCCGCGTGCACCAGCACCGCGGGCACCAGCACGGCGCGCTGCCCGTACCGGTCGGCGAGCTTGCCGCACAGCGGGGCGATCAGCGCGACCGCCAGGCCGGCCGCGGCCGCGACGATGCCGGCCGTGCCGTACGAGCCGGAGGTGTGCTCGACGAGCAGCACGATGCCGATCGTCAGCATCGCGAAGGGCTGCCGGGCCAGGAAGCCCGGGATCAGAAATGTCCAGGCCCTGGGCGTGCGCAGCAGCTGTGCGTAGCCGGGCCTGCGAGTGGTTTCCGAAGAGAGAGCCGTGGGCGCCACGGCCTCGTCCTTTCTGCCGCCCGAGGACGCGGGCCCGCTCCATGGGATCGGAGCCAAAGGGGGCGCGCCGAGAGCTGTCCACCACGGGGCGGGGCCGGGACGGCCCAGATCTGGCCCCGCGAGCTCTGCGTCAGGCAGGTTTCGGGTACTGCTTTACTTCATTGCTTTACTTCTCAAGCATAGCGGCGACGTGCGCTCACGTACCACCGGTCCCGGCAGTGCCCAGCCAGCCGGCCAGCTTGCCGCCCTTGCCGACCGCCCGCAGCCGCTTCTCCGCCTGGTCACGGACCTCGTCGGTGGCGACCACGAGAAGTTCGTCACCACGGCGCAGCACCGTGGTCGGGCCCGGCACGAAGCTGGACCCGTTCCGTACGATCAGGGTCACCGCCGCGCCCTTGGGCAGCCGCAGCTCGGCGATCTCCACGCCGTGCATCCGCGACCGCTCCGGTACGGACAGCGAGAGCAGGTGGCCGCGCAGCCGCTCCAGCGGGGCGGACTCGATGCCCAGGTCGTACGCGGCGTCGGAGTCGCCGAGCCGCAGCGCCCGGGCCAGCCAGGGGAGGGTCGGGCCCTGCACCAGGGTGTAGACGATCACCAGCACGAAGACGATGTTGAAGATCCGGGTGGAGTCCGGGACGCCGTTCACCATCGGGATGGTGGCCAGGATGATCGGTACCGCGCCGCGCAGGCCGGCCCAGGACATCAGGGCCTGCTCGCGCCAGGGGATGCGGAAGGGCAGCAGGCTCAGGAACACCTCGGCGGGGCGCGCGATCATCGTCAGCACCAGCCCGATGATCAGCGCCGGGACGATGTCGTCGAGCAGGTTGTGCGGCGTGACCAGCAGCCCGAGCAGCACGAACATGCCGATCTGGGCGATCCAGCCGAGGCCGTCGGCGAAGCCGCGGGTGGCGGCGAAGTGCGGCAGCTTGGAATTGCCGAGGATCATCGCGGCCAGATAGACGGCCAGGAAGCCGCTGCCGTGGAGCAGGGCGCCGGCCGCGTACGCCGCGATGGCGATGGCCATGACGGCGATCGGGTAGAGGCCGGAGGCGGGCAGCGCGACGTGCTTCAGCCCCTGGGCGCCGAGCCAGCCGATGAGCAGGCCGACGGCGGCACCGATGGCCAGCTCCAGCGCGATGGTGCCGAGGATCTCGTACCAGGGCTGCATCTCGCCGATCGCGGAGAACGCGACGACGAGGAGCACCACGGGCGCGTCATTGAAGCCGGACTCCGCTTCGAGGGTGCCGGTGATGCGTCTGGGGAGCGGCACCCGGCGGAGTACGGAGAACACCGCGGCGGCGTCGGTGGACGACACGACGGCCGCGATGATGAGGGACTGCTGCCAGGGGAGGCCCACCAGATAGTGCGCCCCTGCCGCCACCACTCCGACGCTGATCGCCACACCGACCAGCGACAGCGTGATCGCGGAGCCCAGCACCGGTTTGATGTCCGCCCACTTGGTGCCGAGGCCGCCCTCCGCCAGGATGATCGCCAGCGCCGCGTAGCCGAAGACCTGGGTGAGCTCCGCGTCGCTGAACGGGAAGCCGAAGCCGTCCTCGCCGACCGCGACCCCGATGCCCATATAGAGCAGCAGGCTGGGCAGCCCTGTCCGGGACGCGAGCCGGACCGCCGTGACCGCGACGAGCAGGATCAGCGCCGAGATCAGCAGCAGCCGGTTGAGGTCTTCGACGGACAGGGTGCGTACCTTTCCGGCAAGTGTGGCGAAGTTGAGCGCTTGACAGAGAATTTACCTTCTCATCAGCCCGCACGACGTCCGGGGGGTTGCCGCCGGGCCCCGTGCACCTGTGAGCGTCGTGCGCTCTACAGTGGCACCTGCCCGTAGTGGCACCTGCCCTTGAGGAACACGCCCCGCGAAGGACAACGATGCCCGCCAGTGAGACAGGCGCCTCCGCGCAGCCTTCCGGCCGCCGGGGTGCGCGCGGCAGCTCCAAGGCCACTACCGGCAGGGGAGGCCGCCGGCGCCGGCTGCGCCTCATCGTCATCGGCCTCGCGTTTCTGCTGGTCGTCGGCCTCGGCGCGGGCACGTACTGGTCGATCTCGACGGTCCGCGACTCCTTCCCGCAGACCACCGGCTCGGTGAAGGTGCCCGGCATGTCCGCCCCGGCCACGGTCAAGCGCGACGGCAGCGGCATCCCGCAGATCTACGCCAGTACCCCCGAGGACCTGTTCCGCGCCCAGGGCTACGTCCAGGCGCAGGACCGCTTCTGGGAGATGGACGTGCGCCGGCACATGACCGCCGGCCGGCTGTCCGAGATGTTCGGCAAGAGCCAGGTGGACACGGACAAGTTCCTGCGCACGCTGGGCTGGCGGCACATCGCGCAGAAGGAATACGACACCAAGCTCTCCGCGAGCACGAAGAACTACCTCAAGGCCTACTCCGACGGGGTCAACGGCTACCTGAAGGACCACAAGGGCTCGGCCCTGTCCGTCGAGTACGCGGCCCTCGGCTTCACCAATGACTACGAGCCCGGCAAGTGGACCCCGGTCGACTCCGTCGCCTGGCTGAAGGCGATGGCCTGGGACCTCCGCGCCAACATGGAGGACGAGATCGACCGCTCGCTGCTGACCAGCCGGTTCAGCGAGAAGCAGATCGCCGACATGTACCCGTCGTACCCGTACAAGCGGAACCGTCCGATCGTCGACGGCGGCAGTGTCCGGGACAAGACCTTCCGCCCCAGCGGCGGTACGTCCACCCAGGCCGCCGCCGCGTCCACCGAGTCCCCCGCGGCCGCCACCGAGGACGCCCGTACCCAGATGTCCGAGGTGCGCAAGAAGCTCGAGGAGATCCCGGCCGCGCTCGGCACCAACGGCAACGGCATCGGCTCGAACTCATGGGTCGTCGACGGCGCCCACACCACCACCGGCAAGCCGCTGCTCGCCAACGACCCGCACCTGTCGGCGTCGCTGCCCGGCGTCTGGTACCAGATGGGCCTGCACTGCAAGACGGTCAGCAAGGCCTGCCCGTACGACGTCAGCGGCTTCACCTTCTCCGGCATGCCGGGCGTGGTCATCGGCCACAACGACAAGATCTCCTGGGGCATGACCAACCTGGGCGCCGACGTCTCCGACCTCTATCTGGAGAAGATCACCGGCGAGGGCCGGTACGACTCCGGGGACGGCGAGAAGGAGTTCCGCACCCGCAAGGAGACCATCAAGGTCGCCGGCGGCGACGATGTGGAGATCACCGTCCGCTCCACCGACAACGGCCCGCTGATCTCCGACCGCGGCGGCGAACCGGAGGACGTCGGCGAGCGCGCCCCGGTCGACGCCTCGGCGCCCGACCGCGGCGACGGCTACGGCGTCGCGCTGCGCTGGACCGCGCTGGAGCCGTCGAACACGATGGACGCGGTCTTCGGGATGAACAAGGCGCAGGACTTCAAGCAGTTCCGCGCCGCTTCCCGCGACTTCGCGGTGCCGTCCCAGAACCTGATCTACGCGGACACCGCCGGCAACATCGGCTATCAGGCGCCGGGCCGCATTCCGATCCGCGGCAAGGGCGACGGCACCATGCCCGCGCCCGGCTGGGACCCGGACTACCGCTGGAAGGGCTACATCCCGCAGTCCGCGCTGCCGTACGAGTACAACCCGGAGCGCGGCTACATCGTGACCGCCAACCAGGCCGTGATCGACCCGGACAACTACCCGTATCTGATCACCAAGGACCCGGGCTACGGCACCCGCAGCGAGCGGATCAACAACCTGATCGAGTCCAAGACCAGGGACGGCGGCAAGATCTCGCCGGACGACATGCAGACCATGCAGATGGACAGCTCCAGCGAGATCGGCCGCGAGCTCACCCCGCTGCTGCTGAAGCTCGACATCAAGGACCCGTACGTCAAGGAGGCCCAGGACCTGCTGAAGGACTGGGACTTCAAGCAGGACTCCGACTCGGCCGCGGCCGCGTATTTCAACGGCGTCTGGCGGCACGTCCTCAAGCTCGCCTTCGGCGACAAGATGCCCAAGGAGCTGCGCGTCGAGGACGAGTGCCTGAACGTCCGCCGGGCCGACTCGGAGCTGAACCCGGACGACTCGACGATGGTCCGCGAGTGCGGGGAGCGCGCGCCGGAGGACGCCCAGCCGGACGGCGGCGACCGCTGGATCGAGGTGATCCGCGGGCTGATCGACGACAAGCACGAGAAGAGCGAGTGGTGGCGCACGCCGGAGACCCGGCAGGGCCGCGATGACTCCACCGACACCCGCGACGAGCTGCTGGCCAAGGCGATGAAGAACGCCCGCTGGGAGCTCACCTCGAAGCTCGGCAAGGACGTCTCCACCTGGACCTGGGGCCGGCTGCACCAGCTGACCCTGAAGAACCAGACGCTGGGGAAGGAGGGCCCGGGCATGATCCAGTGGCTGCTCAACCGCGGCCCCTGGAACCTCAGCGGCGGCGAGGCCGCGGTGAACGCCGCCGGCTGGAACGCGGCGGGCGGCTACGAGGTGGTGTGGGTGCCATCGATGCGGATGGTCGTGAACCTCGACAACCTCGACAAGTCCCGCTGGATCAACCTGACCGGCGCCTCCGGCCACGCCTACAGCGAGCACTACACCGACCAGACCCCGAAGTGGGCCAGGGGCGAAATGCTCGACTGGCCGTCGAGCAAGACCGGCGTGAACGACGCGACCGAGGCGACGATGTCGCTGACGCCGTAGAGAGCACATGCCCGCCCCCGACCGGCTCCTGTACGCCCGCCTGATACCGCTGCTGCTGTGCCTCGCGGCGCTCGCCGGCGGGGGTTACGTCGCCGTGGCCGGTGTCGGCCCGGAGGAGCGGGAGGCGCGGGCGTGGGAGGCCGCCGAGGCGTGTCCGGCGATGTCCGGGACGCCGGACATCGGCCGGGACTGCAGGACCACCGTGCGTGGCGTGGTCGAGGAGACCCACGCGGAGCGGCCCAAGCGCCGCGGCCACGCCCCGAACTGGATCGCCTTCCGTAACGACAAGCCGGCGCCGAAGGTGAACGTCGCCGACTTCGACACCGCCGCCGAGTACGGCCCCGGCGACCGCGTCGAGCTGACCTGGTGGCGCGGGCGGCTGATGACGGTCTCGGGGGAGGGCCGCACCTTCGACCAGAACGTCCCGGCCCCGCGGGCGCTGGCGGTGCTGGTCACCGTCGCCGTGCCGATCGCCGCCGGCGGGCTCGTCCTCTGGCTGGGCCGCCGCCGGCGCGCCGGACAGTCCGTCGCCCCCGGCGAGCGCGGCGACGCCGGCGGCAAGGCCTTCCTCGTGCCCATCCTCGCCACCGCGGCCTGGACGATCCTGCTCGCGGCGCTACGGCCCGGGGTGGGCGTCGCCCAAGGGGTGGCCCTCGCCTGCGGACTCGGGACACTGGCGCTCACGGCGATCGCCTGGCGCCAGACCGGCTCGCGCGGCCGGCCCGAGGAGCGGGTGTTGCCCGCCGGCGAGGACACCTACGTGCCCGCGATGATCCTCGGCCGGGTGCCGTACGAAGGGCACTTCGGCGGCAGCTGGATCGTCGTCCGCGACGACTCCATGGCCCTGGTGCCCAGCAAGTCCCGCTTCGGCGCCAAGGAGATCCCGGTGCGCCGGCTCCGGGTGCAGCACGTCCGCCGCCCCCGCGCCGAGGAGGAGGGCGTCCCGTCGTCCTGGCACGTCGCCGAACTCCTCGACGGCGATACCCCCGTACGGCTCACCGCCGCGCCGGACGACCTCGCGGCGCTGCTGGACCGGATCAGGTCGGTCGCGCTTCCGGAAAGCGGTGCAGCGCCGACGGCGTGACCGCCGCCCGTACGGACCGGTCGTGCGGCTCCGCCGGCACGTGCTCGACGACCTCGTCGTCGTACAGCACCACCACCAGCGCCGGATCGAAGCCACCGCCCGCGAGCCGCGCCAGCACCCGGTCGTACGAGCCCCCGCCGCGCCCGAGCCGCAGCCCGCGGCGGTCCACCGCGAGACCCGGCAGCAGCACCACGTCCGCTTCCGTCACGGCGCCGACGCCGAGCGCCGCGGCCGACGGCTCGAGCAGGCCGCGGCGGGCCCGTACCAGCGAATCGGCGCCCTCATAGGCGGCCCAGTCGAGGTCGTTGTCGGGCCGGAGCACCGGCAGCAGGACCCGGGTGCCGCGGTCGCGCAGCGTGTCGATGAGCTCCCGGGTCGACGGCTCGCGGCCCACCGACACGTACGCCGCCACCGTCCGCGCCGCGGCGAGTTCGGGCAGCCCGACCGCGCGCCGGGCGATCGCGGCGCCGGCCACCCGCAGGTCATCCGGCGGCAACCCGGCCCTCACAGCGAGGACGCGCTCGCGCAACGCCGCCTTCGTAACCTGACCCGAATTACTCACCGCCGTAAACCCCAAACTTTCCGACACCTCTGTCGATATGGTGCTCAATATGACCTCACCCCGCCCTCGCATCACCAAGGCTGTCATCCCGGCAGCCGGCCTCGGCACCCGGTTCCTTCCCGCCACCAAGGCGACGCCGAAGGAAATGCTGCCGGTCGTGGACAAGCCCGCGATCCAGTACGTCGTGGAGGAGGCCGTCAGCGCGGGGCTGCCCGACGTGCTGATGGTCACCGGCCGCAACAAGCGCCCGCTCGAAGACCACTTCGACCGCAACTACGAGCTCGAAGAGGCGCTGCGCCGCAAGGGTGACGAGTCGCGGCTGGCGAAGGTGGAGGAGTCGAGCGAGCTCGCCAACATCCACTACGTCCGCCAGGGCGACCCCAAGGGCCTCGGCCACGCCATCGCCATGGCCGAACCGCACGTCGGCGACCAGCCCTTCGCGGTCCTCCTCGGCGACGACCTGATCGACCCGCGCGACCCGCTGCTGAAGAGCATGATCGACGTCCAGCGGCGGCACGGCGGCAGCGTGATCGGCCTGATGGAGGTCGACCCGTCCCAGATCCACCTCTACGGCTGCGCGGCCGTGGAGAACAACGGCGACAGCGACTGCGTCCGCATCACAGGCCTGGTCGAGAAGCCGACCGCCGCCGACGCGCCCAGCAACCTCGCCATCATCGGCCGGTACGTCCTCGCCCCCGGCGTCTTCGACGTGTTGCGCCGTACGCCCCCGGGCCGCGGCGGCGAAATCCAGATCACCGACGCGCTGCAGACCCTCGCCGCCGACGAGTCCATCGACGGCCCGGTGCACGGCGTGGTCTTCAAGGGCCGCCGCTACGACACCGGCGACCGCGCCGACTACCTCCGCGCGATTGTCAGACTCGCATGCGAACGTGATGACCTGGGTCCTGAATTCAGTACCTGGCTGCGGAAGTATGTTGCGGAGGAGCTGGGCAGTTGAGTACGACGATGGAGAAGCCGGTGGCCACGGAAGAGAAGAGCGCGGAGCGGGCCGTCTGGTCCGTGGACGAGCATCTCGACGACATCCTCCGGCAGCTCCGTCCCCTGGAGCCGCTGGAGCTGCAGCTCCTCGAGGCCCAGGGCTGCGTCCTGGTCGAGGACGTCAAGGTCCCGGTCTCGCTGCCGCCTTTCGACAACAGCTCGATGGACGGTTACGCGGTCCGCGTCGCCGATGTCGAGAGCGCCGGTGCGGAATACCCCATCGTGCTCACGGTCATCGGCGACGTCGCGGCGGGCAGCGGCGAGCTGCCCACCGTCGGCCCCGGGCAGGCCGCCCGGATCATGACCGGTGCGCCGCTGCCCCCTGGCGCCGACGCCGTGGTGCCGGTGGAGTGGACCGACGGCGGCCTCGGCGAGGGCCCGGTCGAGGGCATGACGGCGGCCAGCGCCGCGCCCGAGGGCGCGACCGGCGAGGTCGCGGTGCACCGGCCGGCCGAGGAGGGCCAGTATGTGCGCCGCCGGGGCAGCGATGTCACCGCCGGCGACCTTGCGCTGGAGGCGGGCACCGTCCTCGGCCCGGCGCAGATCTCCCTGCTGGCCGCCATCGGCCTCGGCACGGTCACGGTCCGGCCCCGCCCCCGCGTCGTGGTGCTCTCCACCGGCAGCGAGCTGGTCCCGCCCGGCGAGCCGCTCGGCCCCGGCCAGATCCACGACTCCAACAGCTATGCGCTGACCACCGCCGCCATCGCCGCGGGCGCCATCGCCTACCGGGTCGGCGCCGTCGCCGACGACGCCGAGACGCTGCGCGCCACGATCGAGGACCAGCTGATCCGCGCCGACGCGGTGGTCACCAGCGGCGGCGTCAGCGTCGGCGCGTACGACGTGGTCAAGGAGGCGCTCTCCGACCTGGGTTCGGATGGCGCGGGCGGCGTGGAGTTCCGCAAGCTCGCCATGCAGCCCGGCAAGCCGCAGGGCTTCGGCCGCATCGGCGACGACCGCACCCCGCTGCTCGCCCTGCCCGGCAATCCGGTCAGCGCGTATGTCTCCTTCGAGCTGTTCGTACGCCCCGTGATCCGCACCCTGATGGGCCTGGAGCCGGTCCGCCGCGAGCCGCGCCGGGCGCGGATCGTCGCCAAGGAGGCGCTGAGTTCGCCGGACGGCAAGCGCCAGTTCCTCCGCGGACGGTACGAGCCCCCGGCGAAGGGGAAGACGGTCGGCAAGGTGACCCCGGTCGGCGGCGCCGGATCGCATCTGGTGGCGGCGCTGGCCCAGGCCAATGCGCTGATGGTGATCCCGGAGGGCACGACATCGGTCGCGCCGGGCGCGACACTGGACGTACTCGTACTCGACTGAGCCGCCTCGAGCCCCGGGGGCGGCCCGGTACCGGTACCGTTGGCGCCGCACCGTACGGACCCCGGGAGCGCACGCGACATGGCAGCGAAGTCAGCAGAGGGCCAGCAGCATCTGACCCACCTCGACGAGGCGGGAGCGGCCCGCATGGTCGACGTCTCCGCGAAGGACGTCACCTCGCGCACCGCCCGCGCCACCGGCCGGGTGCTGGTCGCACCGCGGGTCGTCGAGCTGCTGCGCGGCGAGGGCGTCCCGAAGGGCGACGCGCTGTCCACCGCCCGCCTCGCCGGCATCATGGGCGCCAAGCGCACCCCCGACCTGATCCCGCTCTGCCACCCGCTCGCCGTCTCCGGCGTCAAGGTGGACCTGTCGGTCGCCGACGACGCGGTCGAGATCGCGGCGCAGGTGAAGACCACGGACCGTACCGGCGTGGAGATGGAGGCGCTCACCGCGGTGGCCGTCGCCGCGCTCACGGTGATCGACATGGTCAAGGCCGTCGACAAGTCGGCCGTCATCACGGACGTCCGCGTCGAGGAGAAGACCGGCGGCAAGTCCGGCCATTTCCTCCGGGAGGCCGACGCATGAGCCCGGCTCCCACCGCCTCCGCAGGCGGCGAGTCCGGCGCGGCGCCGGACGCCGCGCCCGCGCGCCGAGCGCTGGCAATCACCATTTCCAATCGGGCCTCCGCCGGCGTCTACGCCGACAAGGGCGGCCCGTTGCTCGTCGACGGCCTCGAGGCCATGGGCTTCGCCGCCGACGGCCCGCGCGTCATCCCCGACGGCGAAGCCGTCGAGACCGCGCTGCGCGAAGCCGTCGCCGTCGGCTACGACGTGGTCCTCACCACCGGGGGTACGGGGATCTCCCCGATGGATCTCACCCCGGAGATGACCGCGCGGGTGCTGGACCGGCAGGTCCCCGGCATCCCGCAGGCCATCCGCGCGTACGGCATGCCCAAGGTCCCGACCGCCGCCCTCTCCCGCGGCCTCGCCGGCACCGCGGGCCGCACCCTGATCGTCAATCTGCCGGGCTCCTCCGGCGGCGTCCGCGACGGCCTGGCCGTCCTGGCGGAGCTGCTTCCGCACGCGGTCGACCAACTGCACGGCGGCGACCATCCGCGGCCGAGTGCCGCTCGCGGAGAGGCCTGACGCTGAACGCCTACTGGCCCGCCGAGCTGGTGGAGGGACCCGTCACCCTCCGCCCCATCCGGCTGCGCGACCAGCGCCTCTGGCGCGACGTCAACCGCCGCAACCGCGACTGGCTGCGCCCCTGGGAGGCGACGGTCCCGCCGCCGCTGCCCGGCACCCCGCCGACCCGCCGCCCCACCTTCCGGCAGATGGTCCGGCACCTGCGCGCGGAGGCGCACGCGGGCCGGATGCTGCCGTTCGTCATCGAGTACGAGGGCCGGCTCTGCGGCCAGATCACCGTCGCCGGCATCACCTGGGGCTCGATGCGCTCGGGTCACATCGGCTATTGGGTGGATCAGGATGTGGCGGGCCGCGGCGTCATGCCCACGGCTGTCGCACTCACCGTCGACCACTGCTTCCGGCGGGTCGGACTGCACCGTATCGAGGTCTGCATCAGGCCCGAGAACACGCCGAGTCGGCGCGTGGTGGAGAAACTCGGATTCCGCGACGAAGGGCTGCGCCCGCGCTACCTTCACATCGACGGCGCCTGGCGCGACCACCTGGTCTTCGCGCTTACGGCCGAAGAAGTTCCGGAAGGGCTGCTGGCCCGCTGGCGCTCGCTGTGGCACTCACAGAAATAAAATAAGTGTTCGAGATTCTGCCGCACTTGAGCATTTCGCGGCGGAATAGTCACAAGAAAAGCTCGAGATATCAGCCAGATGGTGCGACACACCGAGCCAATTGGCCGATGCGCTGCGCCGTTCACCTCTACCGTGTAAGGCGTGAGCAGCAGCGGCCTCATCTACGCAATGATCGTCGGGGCCTGGGCCGCCTACCTCGTGCCGATGTGGCTGCGCAGGCAGGACGAGTTGAACGAGGCTCGTCCGACGGAACGCTTCAGCACGGCCATCCGCCTGCTGACCGGCCGGTCGGCCGGGCGGCGGGAGGCCGGGCCCGACGATCATGGCACTGCCGAGGACGGCGCGGGGGACTACGACCCCGGCGCCGCCGACGACGGCAGCGCGCACCCGGACGCCGCACCCGCCGCCCCGGCAGCGCATGATGCGTCTGGCCGCGGCCGGCCGGTGGACGTCCGGGCCGCAGCCGTGCCCGCGACCGGCGCGTACGACGCCCCGGAGGGCGACGCCAAGCCCGCGGCCCCGGCCGCCCAGCCCAGCCTCGCCGAGCGCCGGGCCCGCGCGAAGGTACTCGCCCGCCGGCGCCGCACCACGACGCTGCTGTTCGTCGCCCTCACCGCGGGCGCGATCGCCGCCGCCACGGGCGGCATGCGCTACCTGTGGGCCGTACTGATCCCGGTGCTGCTGCTCACCGCGTACATCGTGCGGGTGCGCGGCCAGGAGCGGCGGCGCTACGCGTACCAGGCCGACGAGGCCCGGGCCCAGGCGGCGGCGCAGCGGGTGCGGCAGCGTGCCGCCGACCGCCGGGATGTGCGTGCGGACGCGGCGGAGCGGCGGGCGGAGCGCGAGGGCCGGGCGAGCGGCGGGTCGGGGCGTGACGGTGGTTCGAGCGGGCGGCCGGGCCGTCCCGGTGCGACCGACCGGCGGGCTACGCGCGAGCGGCGTGGGGGCCGGGACCGGGCTGGCGCGCCTGAGCACGACGGCGCTCCGCGCCCGCCGGGGCGCGAGGCGCCGCCGGCGCCGCGCTCTGGCTCCGGATCCGGCTCGGTGGAGGGTGCCCGGCACCGCGACGCCGCCCCCACGCGGCGGAGCCCGGCGGGGGACCGGGACGAGCGACTTTCGTACGGGGACCGCGACGAGCGCGCCGCTTACGGGGACCGCGACGAGCGTGCTTCGTATGTCGACCGCGACGGGCGAGCTTCGTACGGCGACCGCGACGAGCGTGCTTCGTACGGCGACCACGACGCGCACCAGACGTACGGCACCGCGCCGCACGGCGACGCCGGTGCGGAGGGCGCCGTCGGTGACCCGTCCGCGCAGGGCCGTATCTCCGACCCGTCCGCCGACCGGCGGGCGCTGGTGGAGCAGACCGACCACGCCGAGTGGGTGGACCAGGAGCGTTCCGGCGGCCGGGCGGAGGCGTCCGGCTGGGAGCCGGTGCCGGTGCCGCTGCCGACGTACGTCACGGCGCCGGTGGCCCCGCGGGCTACGGACGGCGTGGACCTCGGCGCACCGGACACCTGGTCCTCGGCCCGTTCCTCCGCCGTCGAGCCGCAGCGCCGCCGCGCGGCGGAGCCGGAGGCCGCCGCCGAGGCCACGGCCCCGGACGAGGCCGCGAAGCGCCGCCCGCGTGAGCGCGGCCGCACCCCGCTCTTCGACCAGTACGCGGACTCGGACCGCCCGCGCGCCGCGAACGAGTAGCTGACCAGCGGGATAACCGATTTCCGATCTCCTCTGCCGGGATGCTAAAGTTCCAGACGTCGCAAGGGCGTGTAGCGCAGTCCGGTAGCGCACCTCGTTCGCATCGAGGGGGTCAGGGGTTCAATTCCCCTCACGTCCACGCACATGAAGATCCCGTCCAGTCGTAAGACTGGGCGGGATCTTTGCTTTGCGGGCGGGGGGACGGGGTCAGCAGTCGCCGACGGCCACCGTTTGTGGGCTGAGGAATGCCTCGAGGCCCAGGTGGGAGCCCTCGACGCCGAGGCCGCTGTCCTTCAGGCCGGCGAAGGGGACCTGCGGGGTGTTGGGGCTTCCGGTATTCACGCCGACGATGCCTACGTCCAGGGACCGGGCCACGTCGGCGGCCCGGCGGGGCGGGCCGATCACGTATCCGCCCAGGCCGTAGGGGCTGGCGGCGACGGCTTCGAGGACGGTTTCGAGCGCGTCGTATTCGAGCACGGACACGGCGGGGCCGAAGATCTCCTCGCGGACCAGGGTGCTGTCCCGGCCCGGCCGCACGCTCACCGCGGGCCCGGCGAAGTGGCCGGTCGGCGGTGCCGGGGTGGCGGCGCGCCACACGTCGCCGCCGGAGGCGTCCAGCAGGCCGTCGACCCGGGCGGGGTCGGTGGGCAGGGCCAGTGGTCCGAGCGTGGTGGCCTCGTCGGCGGGGTCGCCGAGCACGAGGCGGTCCGAGGCCCGGCAGAAGCGGTCGGCGAGTTCGTCGGCCAGCGAGCGGGGCGCCCATACCTGGTTGGCGGCGATGCACGACTGCCCGTTGTTGCGGTACTTGGCCACCATCAGGGTGTCCACCGCCAGGTCGAGGTCGGCGTCGTCGAGTACGACGAAGGGGGCGTTGCCGCCGAGTTCGAGCACCGCCCGGGTGAAGCGGGGCGCGACGGCCGCGGCGAGCAGGCGTCCCACGCGGGTGGAGCCGGTGAAGGTCAGGCCGCGGACGCGGCGGTCGGACAGCCACACATCGGATATCGCCGCGGGCTCGCCCACCACGGTCGAGACGACTCCGCTTGGCACGTGCCGTTCGACGACCTCGGCGAGGAGCAGCGCCGAGGCCGGGGCCACCTCGGAGGGCTTGAACAGCACCGAGCATCCCGCCGCCAGGGCGGGTGCGATCTTGCGGGCCGGGATCGAGACCGGAAAGTTCCACGGGGTGAGGACGGCGACCACGCCCAGGGCCCGCTCTCCCACCTCGTGGCGCAGGCCGGGGACATGGCTCCAGACCCGCCCTGAACGACTGCCGGCCAGGTCGGCGAACCACTCGAAGAAGGCGGCCGACAGGCCGACTTCGGCGCGGGCCTCGGCGATCCGCTTGCCGGTCTCGCGGGTGATCAGGCCGGCCAGTTCCGCGGTGAGCCGGTCCTCGCGGAGATCGGCGGCGATCGCCCGTAGCGATGCGGCCCGTCGTCCCGGTGCCAGGCCGGCCCAGTCCGGCAGCGCCTTGGCGGCGCTGTCCAGCGCGCGGCGGGCCTCCGGCTCGCCGCCGTACTCCACGCTCGCCCATGCGGCACCCGTCGCCGGGTCGGTCAGCTCGTGCCGTACCGGGTTTTCGGGCGTCGGCGTCCCGCCGTCGATGCGGACGCCGCCGATGGTCCGGGATGCATGCATTACGGAATCTCCAGGGTCTCGTCGTGGCAGGTCAGCCGCTCCAGCGCCGCGGCGTCGAACCGGACGCCGAGGCCGGGCAGGTCGGGCAGGCCGAGCCGGCCTTCGCCGGGCGCCGGCGGGGAGAGCAGCAGCGGGTCGCGCAGCGGGTTGTCCCGTACGTCGTACTCGACGGCGGTCACCGCATCGGCGGCCGCGGCCACCTGCAGCGTCGCCGCGAAGGCCGCGGCGCCACCGTAGAGATGGGGCATGACGGCGGTGTCGTGCTTGGCCGCCAGGTCGCAGACCGCGAGCGCTTCGGTGATCCCGCCGGCCTTGGCGACGTCGGGCTGCAGGACGGCGATGGCGGGCGAGGTCGCGTAGGCGGCGAACTTCGCGCGGCCGTAGAGGTTTTCGCCGGTCGCGATCACCAGGCCGGTGCGGCGGTGCAGTTCTTCCAGGTCGGTCAGCTCGTCGCCCTCGACGGGCTCCTCGATCCACCCGACCCCGGCGTCGCGCAGCACCGGCGCCATCGCCACCGCCTCCTCGAGGTCCCAGCCCTGGTTCGCGTCGGCGTAGAGGAGCGCGTCCGCGCCGAGCGTCTCGCGCGCGGCGAGGAGATTGCGCGTATCGGTCTCCCGCCCGAAGCCCAGCTTGACCTTCACGGCGGCATGTCCGGCGCGGCGGCAGTCCGCCGCCTGTTCGGCTACGGAACGCGGCCCCAGGCTGCTTGCGTATACGGGGATGTGCTCCCGTATCCGGTGCGCGGCCACGCGGGCGATCGCGGCGCCGGCCCGCTGTCCTTTGAGGTCCCACAGCGCCACGTCCACCGCGCTGATGGCCTGGCGGATCGGGCCGGGCGCGCCCCACTGCCGCCCCAGGGGGTCGAGCCGCTCGCACAGGACGGCGTGGGTCGCGGGCACATCGTCGACCCGGCGTCCGGCCAGCAGCGGCAAGACGCCCTCGCGCAAGGTGGCGGTGCGCTCGGTGGCGGCCCAGGGGGGATAGTTGACCCAGCTCTCGCCGTGGCCGGTCCTGCCGTCCTCGTCGGTGAGCGAGACGAGGACCATCGCACGGTGCCGCAGCGGCGAGAACGACATCGCGATGCCGTCGCGGACCGGCGCGCGCAGGACCCGGACCCGGGCGCGGGCTATGTGGGTCAACGCGGCTCCCCTGCCTGCTCGGCGAGGGTGGACCGGAGGCCGGCGATGTGGGCGCGGGCGGCCTGCTCCGCGGCGGCCGGGTCGCCGGCCGCCATGGCGGTGAAGATCGCGCGGTGGTCGGCGACCGCCAGCTTGGGGCCGCGGGTGACCTGGGTGGTCCGCATCGCCAGCCGGACCTGGGTCTGCACCTCGTCGAGCATGCGGACCACCTCCGGGTTGTCGGCGGCCTCCCGGATCAGCCGGTGGAAGGTCATGTCGGCCTCGGACGCGGCGGTCAAGTCGACCGCGGCGACCGCGCGTTCGTGCTCCCCGAGTACGTCCTCGAGCGTGCGGATCAGCCGGCGACCGGCGTTCTCGACCGCGAGCCGCGTCGCGAGACCCTCCAGGACCTCGCGGACCTCGTAGATGGCGATCAGGCTCTTGAGGCTGACGTCGGCCACCACGGCGCCCCGGCGGGGCTCTTCGCGGGCCAGCCGCTCGTGCACCAGGCGGACGATCGCCTCCCGGACCGGGCTGCGGCTCACGCCGAGGCTCGCGGCCAGGGCCGGAACGCTCAGCCGGGCGCCCGCGGGGAGCTCCCCGGCGAAGATCTGGTCGCGCAACTCCTGGTGGACGCGATCGGTGACGCGGGGATCACTCGCGACGGTCATGACTCACCCCTGGCTTCTGCATCCGTGGACTGGCTCCCCCGAGCCTACATGCTGCTTTGAAAAGTTACATGTAAATCCCTCTTGCTGCGTGCTGATCGATGATGTTACATGTCAGCAATCCACTGGCGAAGGGAACGAGATGCCTGAGCGGCGCAGCGCCTCATGGTTCGGGCTCGACGGAAAGCTGGGGTTCGTTCACCGGTCGAAGCTGTACAACCGGGGCGGATCGCCGGAGATGTTCGACGGCCGCCCGGTCATCGGGATCGCAAGCAGCGCGTCGGACCTCGCGCCGTGCAACGCCCACCTCCGGCAGGTGGCCGAGGCGGTCAAGCGCGGGGTGCTGATGGCAGGCGGCGTCCCGATGGAGTTCCCGACGATCTCCATCGGCGAGACGCTGATGCGGCCCTCCGCGATGCTGTTCCGCAATCTCATGGCGATGGACGTCGAGGAGACGCTCCGCGCGAACCCGCTCGACGGCGTGGTCCTGCTGGGCGGCTGCGACAAGACCGTGCCGGCACAGGTGATGGGCGCGCTCAGCGTCGACCTGCCCACGGTCATGGTCACCGGAGGCCCCGCGCTCAATGGCCGCTTCCGCGGCGAGGCGGTCGGCTCCGGCACCCACGTCTGGAAGTTCAGCGAGGAGGTCAGGGCGGGGCGGATGTCCGCGTGCGAGTTCCGCTCGGCGGAGGCGTGCCTGTCCCGGAGCGCCGGCCACTGCACCACCATGGGTACGGCGTCGACCATGGCCTGCGTCACCGAGGCGCTCGGCCTCTCGCTGCCCGGGAGCGCGACGATTCCGGCCGTGGACGCCGGCCGGGCCCGTATCGCCGAGCAGGCCGGGCAGCGGATCGTCGCCATGGCCGACGAAGGGCTGGCTCCCTCCCGCTTCCTGGACCGGCGGTCGTTCGAGAACGCGGTGCGGGTCAACGCGGCGATCGGCGGCTCCACCAACGCGGTCGTGCACCTGCTGGCCATGGCGGGCCGGGCCGAGGTCGACCTGGCGCTGGACGACTTCGACCGGCTGGCGGCCGATGTCCCGCTGCTGGTCGACCTCCTGCCCTCGGGCCGGTTCCTGATGGAGGAGTTCCACGACGCCGGCGGACTGCCGGCCGTCATCCGCGAGCTCGGCGACCTCGTGGACGGCGCCGCCATGACGATCAACGGCCGGACGCTCGCCGAGAATTGCGCGGACGCCCCCAACTGGCGGCCCGAGGTCGTACGCAGCCGGAAGGACCCGGTCGCGCCGCCGGGCTCGCACACCGCGGTGCTGCGCGGCAACCTCGCCCCCGACGGCGCCGTGCTCAAGCTCTCCGCGGCGTCCCCCGAACTCACCCGGCACACCGGCCCCGCGCTCGTCTTCGACACGATCGAGGACTACGACGCGCAGAAGGACTCGCCGGAGCTGCCGGTGACCCCCGACACCGTCCTGGTGGTCCGTAACGCGGGCCCGGTCGGCTATCCGGGCATGCCGGAGATCGGCAATCTCGCGATTCCGAAGAAGATGCTGGACCAGGGCGTACGGGACATGGTCCGGATCACCGACGGCCGGATGAGCGGGACTTCGTACGGGACCGTGGTCCTGCACGTGGCGCCCGAGGCCGCCGCCGGCGGGCCGCTCGCCCTGCTCCGCAGCGGCGACCGCGTCACCCTCGACGTCCCCGCCCGGCGGCTGGAGATGGACGTACCGGAGGCGGAGCTCACCGCCCGCGCGTCCGGGAGCGCCGACAGCTTCAAGAAGGCCCCGACCCGGGGAGCGGGCTGGGCGGGCCTCTACCGGAGCCAGGTCAACCAGGCCGACACGGGCGCCGACTTGGACTTCCTGACCGGCCGCCGCGGGCATGCCGTCCCGCGCCGGCCCTTCTGATCCGACCACTCCGAAACGTCCGAAAGGAAGGGCCGCACCATGAGCGATCTCCTGAGTGACCTGGAGCGCCACCGCATCCTGACGATCTTCCGCGGTCAGTCCGCCGACCAGTGCGCGGACCTGGCCGAGGCGCTCTATGCGGCCGGCATCCGGCTGTTCGAGGTGACGCTGCACAGCGGGGATCCGCTCAAGGCGATCGCCGCCATCCGCGGCCGGCTCGGCGCCGATGCCCGTGTCGGCGCCGGGACCGTGCTCACCACCGAGGACGTGGAGCAGGCCGCCGGTGCCGGTGCCCAGTTCGTCGTCTCCCCGGACATCGACGCCGCTGTAGTGGAGCGGACCAAGGAGCTCGGCATGGGCTCCGTGCCCGGCGCCCTGTCGCCGACCGAGGTGCTGCGGGCGGTACGTGCCGGTGCCGACGCCGTGAAGGTCTTCCCGGTCAGCTCGGTCGGCGCAGGCCACATCCGGCAGCTGCGCGGCCCGCTGCCGGACGTGCCGTACGTGGCCACCGGGGGCGTCGACGAAAGCCTGGCGGAAGCGTGCATCGAGGCCGGGTGCGTGGGCGTGGGCGTCGGCGTCCAGCTGTTCGGCGATCCCGCCGACACCGAGGCGGTGGTCAGGGGCGCCGAGCGGTTCGCGGCCGCCACCGCGCGGGCGAGCCGCCCGCGGAGCTGACCTGCCAACGGCCCGCCGGCGCCTCTCGAAGGAGCACACCTTGAGTGCCACCGAAGTCCGCACCCCCGTCCGTGATTCCTACGAGCTGCGCGCCGAGGACGTCCGCACCC
The DNA here is from genome assembly GCF_011044975.1 of Streptomyces coryli. GTDB lineage: Bacteria > Actinomycetota > Actinomycetes > Streptomycetales > Streptomycetaceae > Streptomyces > Streptomyces coryli. Next base: position 24,228 of record NZ_JAAKZV010000033.1, read on the forward strand.
CTCCCCGGACTCTCCGGGAGCGGATGCGCTACCTCGGCCCCGGCTTCGTACTCACCGCGTCCGTCGTCGGATCCGGCGAGCTCATCGTCACCACCTCACTCGGCGCGAAAGCCGGGTTCGCCCTGCTCTGGCTCGTGATTCTCGGCGCCGCGGTCAAGGTCTGGGTGCAGGTCGAACTGGCCCGCTGGACCATCCTCAACGGGGAGACCGCGCTCGCCGGATACGGCAAGGTCCGGCCGCGAATAGGCCGCATGGGGTGGATCAACTGGCTGTGGATCGGCCTGGATCTCGCCAAGAACTTCCAGCGCGGCGGCGTCATCGGCGGTACGGCCGCGGCCTGTTCCATCGCCTGGCCGATCGCCGGCGGGGAGCTGAGCCGCACCTCGCTGGTCACCTGGACCGTCATCGTCACCGTGGTGAGCGTGCTGCTGATGAGCAGCGCCCGGTACAGCGTCGTCGAGCGGATCACCACGCTCTCCGTGGCGCTGTTCACGAGCAGCACCATCGCCCTCGCGCTGTCGCTGCCCTTCACCCCTTACTCCTACTCGGCGGGCGACCTCGGCTCGGGGCTGAGCTTCGCGATCCCGGCTGGGGCCGTCGGCCTCGCGCTGGCGATGTTCGGCTCGACGGGGGTCGGTGCCGACGACATGACCAACTACACGTACTGGTGCCTGGAGAAGGGCTACGCCCGCTGGACCGGGCCCGACGACGGCACCGAGGAGCGGGCCCGGCGGGCCGCGGGCTGGCTGAAGGTCATGCAGCTGGACGTGCTGGTCTCCTGGGTGGTCTGCACGCTGACCACCCTCTCCTTCTACATCGTGGGCGCCTCGGTACTGGCGCCGCAGAAGGCCGTCCCCGAGGGGAACGACGTCATCACCACGGTGTCGCGCATCTACACCGACACCCTCGGCCCCTGGGCCGAGGTGCTCTTCCTGGTCGGCGCCGTCACGGTGCTGTTCTCCACGCACGTGGCCGCCGTGGCGGCGGTGCCCCGGCTGTGGACCAACACCCTCGGGCTGATGGGGGTGATCGACTGGCACGACCTGGCGGTGCGCACCAAGTGGCTGCGGATCTTCACCTTCGTGCTGCCGGTCATCTGGGCGGTCATGTATCTGTTCGTCCAGTCCCCGCTGCTCCTGCTGCAGATCGGGGCCATCGGCAACGCCATCTTCCTGCTGGCGGTGCTCGTCGCGGTCTGGCACCTGCGCACCACGGAGGTGGACCGGCGCTTCCGCGCCGGCTCCTGGGTCACGGCCGTCCTCGCGGTGAGCACCGTGGCGATCACCGGTCTCGCCGTCTACTCCTTGCTGGAGGTCTTCGGCGTCTCCGTGGGTGGCTAGGGCCCGCTCAGCGGATGATGTTCGGCGCGTAGCCCAGTGACGTCTGCAGGTCGGTGACCGTGTGGGTGTGCTGCTGTGGGTGCGGGCCGGCCGTCAGGAAGTCGTAGACGCTCAGTTCGGTGGCGTTCAGGAGGGGCTTGCTCGCTGTCTGCGGGGTCGGCTTGTGCAGGACCGCCGTGAAGCGGATGCCGGCGTCGATGAACTGGGCCGGGGGGAGGCCCGCGTCGTTGAGGACGTCGGAGACGGCGGGGATGCCGCTGGCCAGGGCTTCGATGACACGGCTGCCGGTCTGCGGGGAGCGGGCGTGCTGGCAGATGGCGACGAGGCGGGCGTTGCGGGCCGAGGTGACGGCCTCGCGGCCGAGGCGTTCCATGGACAGACCGTAGAGGCCGCCCGGGTTGGAAATGACCAGGCGGTCGGGGCGGAGCCGGACCTCGATCGCCATCCCGGCCGACCACTGGTCGAGGTCGCGGTGCACGAGGGCGTTGGCGATCAGCTCGCGGAAGGCGAGCAGCGGGTATTCCGGCTGGTCCCGTACGACGCCGTCGGCCTCTGAGGTGATCGTGGTGTCGAAGGTGCGCCGCGCCCAGTCCAGCGCCTGGTCCAGCATCCGCGGGATGGCGCCGGTCAGGGTGATCTGGTTACGGGCCCGGGTGCCCAGCGGGTCGGACGGGTGCGGGTCGGCGGCGAGCTGGATCGTATAGCGGGGGAAGAACTGCTGCGGGTGCACGCCCAGCGCCAGCAGCCCGGCCACCGAGGGGGTGCCCTCCGGCAGCAGGATGCCCGCCCGCACCATCAGCTCGGCGTCGTCGGCGAAGCGGCCGAGGCCGTACGGGTCGCGCTCGCGGACCGCCTGCAGAAAGGCCGTCGTCAGCTCGTGGTCGAGGTCGTCGATCTTGGCGCCCGACACCGGCTGGCGGTCGAAGGCGGGTGGGAAGCGGGTGGTGGGATAGGCCTGTTCCTCCAGCTCGGAGAGCTGGTAGTCGCACTCGTATCCGCGCATGTAGGCGGCGCCGGAGGCGGCCAGCCGGCAGGGCTTCGCCGGGCGCTCGCACTCGTGGACCGTGGCCGCCAGCACCGGCGAGCCGTCGACCTCCGCGTCCTCGACGGTGAGCCGGATCGGCGGGCTGAACGCGTCCGCCATCTCGGCCAGGGCCTGCCGGAGGCCCTGCATGTCGGTCAGCGGTACGGGACGGAAGCCGCTCCGTTTGTCCAGACCCAGGATGACCATCCCGCCACCCGGCAGGTTGGCGAACGCACCCAGGGTCGAGGCCAAGGAGTCCGGAAGACCACTTGCGGCGGACTTCACTTCCACGTCGGTCGCGTATCCACCGGCAGCGCGGAGGCCGGAAACAACACGGTTAAGGTCTTTCGTCACGATCGGAAAGGTAACCGGGTGGTCGTTATGTGCGCGGTTGACGCTGTTCGTTCGGTCAACTTCCACTGGAACGAGTGAGGTGACGTGCGCGAAGTCGACACCGGCGCAAAGATGCGCGAATAGTGATCAACCGCGGTCGTCGACCACCCTGCGGATCTTGCCCACCGAGCGCTCCAGTGTCTCCGGGTCCACCACCTCCGCGGCCACCGTCACCCCGATGTGATCCTTTACGGCCCGCACCAGCTCCGCCGCCGCGGCCGCCCGCTGCTGCGGCAGCGCGCCGGGGCGGGCCTCCGCGCGGACCGTGAGCCGGTCGAGGCGGCCCTCGCGGGTGAGGCGGAGCTGGAAGTGCGGGGCCAACTGGTCGGTGCGCAGGACGATTTCCTCGATCTGGGTGGGATAGAGGTTCACGCCGCGGATGATCAGCATGTCGTCGCTGCGGCCGGTGATCTTCTCCATGCGGCGGAAGGCCGGGCGGGCGGTGCCGGGGAGGAGGCGGGTGAGGTCGCGGGTGCGGTAGCGGATGACCGGCATGGCCTCTTTTGTGAGGGAAGTGAAGGTCAGTTCGCCGGTTTCGCCCTCCGGCAGGACCTCGTCGGTGAGCGGGTCGAGGACCTCCGGGTAGAAGTGGTCCTCCCAGATGTGCAGGCCGTCCTTGGTCTCCACGCACTCCTGCGCGACGCCGGGGCCGATTACTTCTGAAAGTCCGTATATGTCCACCGCATTGATCGCCAGCCGGCCCTCGATCTCGCGGCGCATCTCCTCCGTCCACGGCTCGGCGCCGAGGATGGCGGTGCGCAGCGAGGTGCTGCGCGGGTCGATGCCCTGGGCCTCGAATTCGTCGATGAGGGTGAGCAGATACGACGGCGTGACCATGATGACCTCGGGCCGGAAGTCCTGGATCAGCTGCACCTGCCGCGCCGTCATTCCGCCGGACGCCGGGATCACCGTGCAGCCGAGCCGCTCCGCCCCGTAATGCGCGCCCAGGCCGCCGGTGAACAGGCCGTATCCGTACGCCACATGCACCTTGTCGCCGGGCCTGCCGCCGGCGGCGCGGATCGAGCGGGCGACCAGGTCGGCCCAGGTGGACAGGTCGCCGTCCGTATAGCCGACGACCGTCGGGCGCCCGGTGGTGCCGCTGGAGGCGTGCAGGCGGCGGACCTGCTCCATGGGGACGGCGAACATTCCGAAGGGGTACGCCTCGCGCAGATCCGCCTTCGTGGTGCACGGGAAACGGGACAAGTCGGACAAGCTGCGGCAGTCGTCGGGGTGGATGCCCGCGGCGTCGAACTTCCGGCGGTAGAGCGGGACGTGCTCGTACGCGCGGTGCAGCGTGGTGCGCAGCCGGTCCAGCTGGAGGGCGCGGAGTTCGTCCGCCTTCAGCTGCTCGTTCTCGTCCAGGGCGTCGTTGACCTGAGGCGTCATGGTCGCGAACCTTCCGGTGCCGAAGCCCCGTGTCAAGACGGATGACGGCCCACGAAAGAGGTGTTTGAACGAGACGCCGTCAGCCCGCAGCCGTACTCCTCCGGGAGGACCTACTGCCATGGCAGTAGGACCGAGAGCGTCCCAGCGGATGACGATTCTCGCGGCGGAACGAGTCATCGTTAAGACATGAGCCCTTTCCTGCTGTCGGTGGTGCTGTCGCTGGTCTCGGCGGCGGCGTATGCCGGCGCAGCCGTGATCCAGGAGCGGGTCGCCGCCACCACGCCCGAGGCGGCCGACCCGGCTTCGCGCGCCTCCTACGCCCCCTACCACCGCCCCGGTTGGTGGGCCTCCGTCGGGCTCAACGGTGCCGGCGCCCTGCTGCATGTCGCGGCGCTCGCCTTCGGGCCGCTCAGCCTGGTGCAGCCGCTGGGCGCGCTCACCATCGTGCTCGCGCTGCCGATCGCCGCGATCTTCGTACGCAAGCACATCGCCGGCGCCGCGTGGCGCGGCGCGCTGCTCACCACCGGCGGGCTCGGGCTGCTGCTGGCGCTCACCGACGGATCCGCGTCGGGCGAGGCGAGCGCGGCCGCCCGCGGGGTGCTGGCCGCGGTGACCATCGGCGGTGTGGCGGCGCTGGTGGTCGCTGCCCGCCGGATGCGCCGTCCGGCCGCGCGCAGCCTGACACTTGCCGTCGCCTCGGGCGCGGCCTTCGGCATGGCCTCGGTCTTCACCAAGGCGGTTACGGACGACTGGACCGACCCGCTCAGCCTGGCGATGGTGGCCGTGCTGGCGCCGGCGGGGCTGCTGCTGTCGCAGGCGGCGTACCGCGGCGCCGGGCTCTCCGCGCCGCTGGCCACGCTGACCGTGGTGAACCCGGTGATCGCGGGCGCGGTCGGGATAGTCGCCTTCGGCGAATCGTTCCGCTTCGGCGCGGCGGGTGCCGTGCTGGCGCTGGTCGCCGCCGCGATCACCGCGGCCGGCCTGGTCGTGCTGACGGCGCAGGCGCCCAGCCCGGCGGCCGAGCCCGACCCCGCGGCGGCGGCCGTGCCCGCGCAGCGCGGCACGCAGCCGGCGGCTACCTGTGCCCGCGGCCTGGGCGTGTCAGGGTTGGCTCATGCGCGCCCCCGTCGTGACCTTCGTCGCCACCCTCACCCTGCTGACCGGATGCGGGGGGAATACCGGCAGCGCAGACGCGGCCCCGAGCGCGTCGAGCCGGTCCTCGAACCCGTCCGGGTCGAGCCCCTCGTCGAGCCCGTCCGGCAGCTCGTCCCCGGACGCCGGCGCCTCGAGCTCGAGCCCGCAGCGGCTGCGGGTGCAGGTCCGCCGGACGCTGCCGCATGACCCGGAGGCCTTCACCCAGGGCCTGGAGATGTCGGGGGACACCCTCTACGAGGGCACCGGGCTGACCGGCCGCTCCTCGGTGCGCGCGGGCCTGCCGGGCAAGCGCCCGGCGGCGCGCGCCGAGTTGCCGGCGGAGGTCTTCGGCGAAGGCATCACGCTGGTCGGCCGTGAACGGCTCTGGCAGCTGACCTGGCAGGACGGCATCGCGTACGAGCGGGACCCGAAGACGCTCCGGGAGCGGCGGCAGGTGCACTACGAGGGCGAGGGCTGGGGCCTGTGCCACGACGCCGGAGGCGGCCGCCTGGTGATGAGCGACGGCTCGCCGACGCTGGCGTTCCGCGACCCGGCGTCGTTCCGTAAGACCGGCGAGGTGACGGTGCGGATGGCCGGGCGGCCGGTGTCCGAGCTCAACGAGCTGGAGTGCGCCGGGCCGCACACGGTCTACGCGAACGTCTTCCAGACCGACGACATCGTCCGCATCGACACCCGCACCGGCGAGGTCACCGGCGCGGTGGACGCCGGCGGGCTGCTGCCCGCGTCGGAGCGGTCCGGGGCCGAGGTGCTGAACGGGATCGCGGCGATTCCGGGCACGGATGAGTTCTACGTGACGGGCAAGAACTGGCCGAAGCTGTTCCGGGTGCGGTTCGTGCCTACGAGCTGATGGCCTTGCGCAGCGTGCGCAGGCACAGCGTCAGCGCCTCGTGCTTGGTGCCGCCGTCCCGGGTGCGCTGCCAGGCGACGTAGAGGAGCGACCACAGGACCTGGACGATCCAGTCGGTGTCCAGGCCGTCGTCGAAGTCGCCTTCGGTACGGCCCCGGTCGATCAGCCGGGCGAGGGCCCGGTCGGCGGCGGTCTCCTCCTCCCAGCCCTCCCACTTCCAGGTCGCCACCAGCGATTCGTCGAAGACCAGGGTGAGCGCGGAGCCGAGCTCGAAGAGCTCCTGGCACAGCCGCTCCAGCGCGGCCGGGGCGGGGCTTTCCTCGATCCGGGCCCGCTCGGTGGCGGCGGCGACCTTCTCCAGCACGTCGGTGCCGAGGGCGCGCAGCAGGTCGATGCGCTCGGGGAAATAGCGGTGCACGGTGGTGCGGCCGACGTCCGCGGCGGCGTCGAGGATCGCGCGCCGGGTGCGGTGCGCGCTTCGCGAGCGACGTCGCCCTTCAGGCCGCCGGCAGAAGCAAGAGCGGCCTCGGTGAGGCCCCCGCCGGCAGGCGGGCCCGCACCGGCGCGCCCTCGGCGCCGGGCTGCTGCTCGCGCTGGCCGCGTCCGCGCTGGGTCTTGCCACGCCGATGGTCACCAAGTGGGTCCTGGACGCGCTCGGCGACGGTGGCTCGCTGCGCGGCCCGGTGCTCGCGCTGCTGGTGCTGCTCGTCGTCGGCGCGGTGCTCTACTGCGTCGAGTGGATTCTGCTCGGCACGCTGGGCGAGCGGGTGGTGCTGGAGGCGCGGGTGTCCATGGTGCGGCGGTTCTTCCGCGCCACCGTGCCCGGCATCATGAAGCGGCCGCCGGGTGAGCTGGTGTCCCGGACGGTCTCGGACACGGTGCTGCTGCGCGAGGCCGCCTCTTCCAGCGTGATCGGGCTGATCAACGGCGTGGTGATGCTGATCGGCACGCTGGCGATGATGGCCGTGCTCGACCTGGTGCTGCTCGGCACGACGGTGGCGTCCGTCCTCGTCGTGGTGGTGCTCTTCAGCGCGCTGATGCCGAAGATCGCCAAGGCGCAGGAGCGGGCGCAGGAGCACGTCGGCCGGGTCGGCGGCCGGCTGGAAGGCACGCTGCGGGCGCTCCACACGATCAAGGCGAGCGGCGCCGAGGTGCGGCAGGCGGAGCTGATCGCCAAGGACGCCCGGGAATCGGCGCGTTACGGCATCAGGGCCGTACGGCTCGAGGCCACCGTGTGGACGATCGCCTGGACCGGCATCCAGCTCGCGGTGATCGTCATCCTCGGCGTCGGCGCCTGGCGGGTGGGCGAAGGCCAGCTGGAGGTCTCCAGCCTGATCGCCTTCCTCCTTTACGCCTTCGGGCTGATGGAGCCGATCACCGAGCTGTCGCAGAACCTCACCGCCCTGCAGTCGGGCATCGCGGCCGCGGAGCGGATCCGCGCGATGGACGAGCTGGAGGTGGAGTCGGACGATCCGCGTACGCCGACCCCCGCACGCGCAGCCGCCGGCCCCGTGCTGGAGCTGCGCGGCGTCACGGCGGCGTACGGCCCGGACCTGGAACCGGCGCTGCGCGGCGTGGACCTGGCGATCCCGCGGCACGGCCACACCGCGATCGTCGGCCCGTCAGGCGCGGGCAAGACCACGGTCCTCTCGCTGCTGCTGCGCTTCCTGGAGCCGCGGGACGGGGCGCTGCTCCTGGACGGCGTCCCGTACGAGCGTCACGGCCACGCCGCGATCCGCTCCCGCCTCGCCTACGTCGAGCAGGACACCCCGGTCGTGCCCGGCACCATCCGGACAACCTGCTCATCTCCCGCCCCGAAGCGACCGACGAGGAGCTGCGCCGGGTGCTCGCGGACGTACGCCTGGCGGAGAAGGCCGCGAGTCTCGACGACGGCCTCGACACGGAGCTGTCGTCGGCGGCGGTCTCCGGCGGCGAGCGGCAGCGGATCGCGCTCGCCCGCGCGCTGCTGCGGCGGCCGGACGTGCTGCTGCTCGACGAGGCCACGGCGCAGCTGGACGCCCTCACCGAGGCCGCCGTGCACGACTGCATTCGGCGGCGGTCCGGTGAGGGCGCCGTGGTCACCATCGCCCACCGGCTGTCCACGGTGATCGACGCCGACACGATCGTGGTGATGGAGGCGGGCCGGATACGGGCCCGGGGCACCCACCAGGAGCTGCTGACGGGAGACCCGCTCTACCGCGACCTGGTGGAGGCCCTGCGGATGGCCCAGGTGGCTCAGGAGGGCGACTCCGCGCCCTTGCGGGCGTAGTACCACCAGGTCACCGCGAGGCAGCTGGCGTAGAAGCCGACGAAGCCCCACATGGCGCTGGTCACCGCGAAGTTGGCGAACAGGGCCGGGATGGCGAAGAAGCCGTACGCGGCGATGGCGGCGGTGAAGCCGGTGACGGCGCCCGCCTCCATCTCGGTCTGCTTCAGCGCCTTGGCGTACTCCTCGGTGCCCTCGGTGAGGCCCTTCAGGTGCTGATTCCGGAAGATCACCGGGATCTGCGTGAAGGTCGAGCCGTTGCCGATGCCGGAGAAGGCGAAGGCGGCCAGGAAGCTGAAGAAGAAGCCGGTGAAGTTGCCGGAGCCCAGGAAGTTGATCACGCCGATGATCGACACCGCCATGCCGGCGAAGGACAGGACGGTCACCCGGGCGCCGCCCAGCCTGTCCGCGATCCAGCCGCCCGCCCAGCGCATCAGCGCGCCGAGCGCCGGGCCCATCCAGGCGTAGGTGGCGACGGAGTAGCCGGGGAACTCGGTCTTGATCAGCATCGGCAGCGCGGCCGCGAAGCCGATGAAGGAGCCGAAGGTGCCGACGTAAAGCCAGGTCATCAGCCAGGTGTGCTTGCGCCGGAAGATCACCTTCTGGCGGGCGAAGGAGCTGGACGCGGTCTTGAGGTTGTTCTGCCCGAACCAGGCCGCGGCGGCCAGGATCACGACCACCGGGATCCACAGGAAGGCGGCGTTCTGCAGGTAGACCGTGTCGCCGTTCTCCTTCTGCAGGCCGGAGCCGATGGCCAGCGCCGAGGCGGTGATCAGGATCGGGGTGAGCAGCTGGACGACGGAGACGCCGAGGTTGCCGAGGCCGCCGTTGATGCCGGTGGCGTTGCCCTTCTGGGACTTCGGGAAGAAGAAGCCGATGTTGGCGAGGGAGGAGGAGAAGTTGGCGCCGCCGATGCCGCAGAGGGCGGCGATGATCGCCATGGTGGAGAAGGACGTGGACGTGTCCTGGACGGCGATGCCCAGCCACAGCAGCGGTACGACCAGCACGATCGTGGAGAGCGCGGTCCAGGTGCGCTGGCCGACCTTGGGGCCGAGGAAGGTGTAGAAGAGCCGGCCGGTGCCGCCGGTGAGGCCGGGTATCGCGGTCAGCCAGAAGAGCTGCGAGGTGGAGAAGGCGAAGCCGACGTCGGCGAGGTTGGTGGCGGTGACGCTCCAGACCTGCCAGACGACGAAGCCGACGAGCAGCGCGGGGACGGCGATCCAGAGATTGCGGGCGGCGACCCTTTTGCCGGTGGACTGCCAGAAGAGCTCGTTCTCCGGCTCCCAGTCGGTGATGGCACGTCCCGGCCGGTACTGGTCCGGATCGTACGTCCGACCGGTACTGGCGGTTGTTTCCTGCAGCACAGGACTCATGGCTCGCCTTTCCTCTCGGCGCTTGTGAAAGTTTTCACGAGCTTTCTTCCCATGCTCGGGGAAGGGCGCGGGCGCGCTTAAGAGGAGTTGGTCACCAGTGCCGGAGGGGCGAAGGTCCCGGCGGGGAGGGCCGAAGGTCCCGGCCGTCGGCTACGAGGCGCGAAGCTGTCGGCTACGAGGCGCGAAGCCGTCGGCTACGAGGCGCGAAGGTCCCGGGCGAGCCGGCCGGCGAGCGCGGCGAAGGCGTCCTGCTCGGCCTCGCTGAGGTCGGCGCTCTCCATGGGGTGCGGGTGCGCGGACAGCCGCACGAGCCGCCGCGGCCCGCCGGAGCGCTCGAAGCTCCGCGAGACCAGCAGGCCGACGATGCCGGCGGGCGCCACCGCGAAGACGGTGAACAGCCCTATGAAGATCAAGGTATGCGCTGACATGCGGGACATTAGACATCATCGAAAAGGGGCCAAGGTCCCGAAAGTGACGCATCTCGCGCCGGCCGGATCGAAATGCCTTGCGGCGGGGACGGCCGGTGGCGTTGACTTCTCGTCATGGTGACGAATTCGACGAAGTTCCTCTTCTTCTGGGGACACCGCCCGACGCGGGACGGCTCGGTGGGAAAGGGCTGCTTCAGCCAGTGGTGGCCGGCGCCGTTCACCGTCGACGGGGTGGAATACGCGACCGCCGAGCACTTCACGATGGCGGGCAAGGCGCGCCTCTTCGGGGATACGGACGCCGAGCGCGCGATCGTCGCGGCCGGACATCCGAAGCAGGCCAAGGACCTGGGCCGCACGGTCCGCGGCTTCGACCAGGAGGCCTGGGCGGCACACCGGTACGACATCGTCGTGCGCGGCAACGAGGCCAAGTTCGGGCAGCACCCGGACCTGCGCGACTACCTGCTCCGCACCGGCGACCGGGTGCTGGTCGAGGCGAGCCCGGTGGACCGGGTGTGGGGGATCGGGCTCGCGGCGGACGACGAGCGGGCGCAGACACCGGCGGAGTGGCGCGGACTCAATCTGCTCGGGCTCGCGCTGATGGACGTACGGGAGCGGCTGCGCTAGGGCCGGGGGACCGGGAGGGCCGCCGCCCCGGCGGGGTGTCGGCCGCGAGCGGGAGATCGCGCAGTGCCAGCGCCGCCGGCGGCGGCAGCGGCCGGCCGGCCGCGCCGGCGCGGAACGACTGGAGCAGGTAGGCGGTCAGGCGCCGGGACGCCGCGGCGTCATCCGGCAGGGCGGCGACCAGACCGCAGTGGGCCAGCAGGGCCACGGCGAGGTCGGAAGGGTGGAAGTCGGCCCGCAGCGCGCCCGCCGCCTGCGCCCTGCGTACCAGGGTCGTGAAGTCCCGCTCGGCTCGCTCCCTGGCCTGCGCGTGCCGCGGCATGCTGTCCGGGAAGGCGGCGAGGAACGCCGCCGGGAACCCGCGCTCTTCCCGTTGCAGCTCGCAGACCGTCTCGACCAGCTGCTGGAAGCCCTGCCACGGGTCAGGGGCGGCCAGCGCGTCGGTGAGCGCCCCTGCACAGGCCTCCATCTGCTGCGCGAACGCGCCCCGCACCAGGTCGTCCCGGGTCGGGAAATGCCGGTACAGCGTCGCTACGCCGACCCCGGCCCGGCGGGCCACGGTCGCCATCGGGGCGTCGATCCCGTGCTCGGCGAAGACCGCGCGGGCGGCTTCGAGGACGCGCTCCCGGTTGCGCCGGGCGTCCGCCCGCACCCCGTCGCGGGCTGTGATCCGAGAGGATTCCGCCATCACTGTCTCTCGCTTCCGGTCCAAACGGACGATCGCGTCCACTTACGAGCTTACGGTCGCCGGTAGATACCTCTACGGCCACCGGTGTGTGAAGGCGGAACGATGAACGACCGGATGATGAAGGCAGTGCTCTTCGACCGTTACGGCGGCCCCGAGGTGCTCTACGTGGGCCGGGTGCCACGCCCCGAGCCGGCCCCCGGCGAGGTGCTGGTGAAGGTGCGCGCGTTCAGCGTCAACGGCGGCGAACTCGCGGCCCGGGCCGGCCGGCTCCGCCTCGTGTCCGGCCGGACGTTCCCCAAGCGCGTCGGGCTGGACTTCACCGGCGAGGTCGCCGCGCTGGGCGGCGGAGTCACGCGGCCGGCCGTCGGCGAGCGCGTCTGGGGCGTCCTGGGCCGCACCTCCGGGTTCGGCAGCGCCGCCGAGTACGTGACCGTGCCCGCCGAGCGGGTCGGCCGGGTCCCCGACGGGCTCGACCTGGTGGACGCCGCCGCGCTGCCGGTGGCCACCACGGCCGTCACCGCGCTGCGGGACAAGGCCGGGCTGCGCCCCGGCGAGCGACTCCTCGTGCGCGGCGCGGCGGGCGGCGTCGGCAATGCCGCCGTCCAGCTCGGCCAGGCATACGGCGCCGAGGTCACGGCCCTCGCCCGCGCCGCCAACCTCGACTTCGTCCGCGGTCTCGGGGCGCACCAGGCGGTCGACCACCGGAGCGTCCGGCCCGCGGACCTCGGCCGCTTCGACGTCGTCCTGGACACCGCGGGCACCGACCTGGAGACCTTCCGGCGCCTGCTCAACCCCCGCGGGCGCATGGTCACCATCGCCTTCGACCTGAAACGGCCCGTCGCATCGCTCGGCTACCTCGCGGCGAGCACGGTCCACGGCCGCGGCCGGGTGCGCTTCTTCAGCGGCAACCCCACGCAGGACCACCTCGACGACCTCGCCCGCTACGTACGCGAGGGAAAGCTGCGCCCGGCGGTGCACACCGTCTTCCCGCTGGAGGAGACAGCAGCGGCCCACCGCGCACTGGAGGCGGGCGGCGTGCGGGGCAAGTACGTCGTCAGGGTCGCGTAGCGCCCTTCGAGGCCAGCGCCGCCCGTAGCAGCTCGGTCAGCTCCGGGCGCTCCAGGTCCGCGGTCGCGTGCAGCTTTACGTGGCGGTGGACCTTTCCCGTGCCCTGCAGCAGGCCGGCCGGGTCGGGCAGGGACGCGCCGCCCGCGATGCCCAGGGTCACGTGGGCCTTCGCCGGGGAGAGGGTGAAGACCAGCCCCCGGTAGCCGGCGTCCGTGCCGAAGCCGATGTCGTTGCCGTCGACCGTCACCACCGCTTCGGGAAAGAGCGCGAGCAGCCGCTCGTAAGTGCTGCGGCCCAGCGCCGCGATCGCCGGGTCGCGGGCCGCGAAGATCTCCGCCACGTCCTCTCTCATGCAGACCAGCGTGTCCGTGCCGCTGTCGCGGGGCAACTCGGACGGGCGTCTTCAGGGGGCGCCGTATGGCACGCGTGCCTACGTTCGAGGGAGGCCGTTCGGCCCGGCGGAAGGGCAGGGCGGCCCCTGCGGCGGCGGTGGGTGCCACGTGCACCGTGGCGCTGCCGACGTTGTCTGCCCCGAGGAGATGCACGTGCCAGGACCCGACAGCGCGGGCAGCGGACTGCTGCACCGCACCGGCAGGTATTTCGCCCGCGGCGCCGTGTCCCCGGACCACCGCACCATCTACAAAAAGGGCGGCCGCGACGGCGACGTCTTCTACCGCGACCGCTGGAGCCACGACAAGGTCGTCCCCTCCACGCACGGGGTCAACTGCACCGGCTCCTGCCGCTGGAAGGTCTACGTCAAGGACGGGATCATCACCTGGGAGGCCCAGGACACCAGCTATCCGTCGGTGGGCCCCGACCGCCCGGAGTACGAGCCGCGCGGGTGCCCCCGCGGCGCGGCCTTCTCCTGGTACACGTACTCGCCGACCCGGGTCCGCTACCCGTATGTCCGCGGCGTGCTGCTGGAGATGTACCGCGAGGCCAAGCAGCGGCTCCGCGACCCGGTCGCGGCCTGGGCCGACATCCAGGCCGACCCCGAGCGCCGCCGCCGCTACCAGCAGGCCCGCGGCAAGGGCGGTCTCGTACGGGCGAGCTGGGACGAGGCCGTCGAGCTCGTCGCCGCCGCGCACGTCCACACCATCAAGAAGTACGGTCCCGACCGCGTCGCCGGCTTCTCGCCCATCCCCGCCATGTCGCAGGTCTCGCACGGCGTCGGCGCCCGCTTCATGGGCCTCATCGGCGCGCCGATGCTCTCCTTCTACGACTGGTACGCCGACCTCCCGGTCGCCTCACCCCAGGTCTTCGGCGACCAGACCGACGTGCCCGAGTCCGGCGACTGGTGGGACGCCGCGTATCTGATGATGTGGGGCTCCAACGTCCCCGTCACCCGCACCCCGGACGCGCACTGGATGGCCGAGGCGCGCTACCGCGGCCAGAAGGTCATCGTCGTCGCGCCCGACTACGCGGACAACGCCAAGTTCGCCGACGAGTGGCTGCACCCCCACCCCGGCACCGACGCCGCGCTCGCCATCGCGATGGGGCACGTCGTCCTCAAGGAGTGCTTCGTCGACCGCCAGGTCCCCTTTTTCGAGGACTACGTCCGGCGCTACACCGACCTGCCCTTCCTCATCACGCTCACCGAGAAGGACGGCGCGTACGTCCCCGGCAAGTTCGTCCGCTCCGCCGACCTCGGCGACACCGGCGAGGGCGCCGAGTGGAAGACGGTCGTCGCCGACGACGAGACCGGCGACCCGGCCGTCCCCAACGGCTCCATCGGCTTCCGCTGGACCGACTCCGGCAAGGGCAAGTGGAATCTCGACCTGGAGGACATCAGCCCCCGCCTCACCCTCTACGCCACCGAGGGCTCCGAGGCCGCCGAGGTGCTGCTGCCCCGCTTCGACACCGAGGGCGGCGACCACGGGCAGGGCCGCGGCGAGGTGCTGCACCGGGGCGTACCGGCCAAGCGGCTGCCGGGCAGCAATCAGCTGGTCACCACGGTCTTCGACCTCCTGCTCGCCCAGTACGGGGTGGAGCGCTACGGCCTCCCCGGCACCTGGCCGACCGGATACGACGACGCCACCCAGCCCGGCACCCCCGCCTGGCAGGAGGTGCACACCTCGGTACCCGCCGCACAAGCCGTCAAGATCGGCCGCGAGTTCGCGCAGACCGCCGAGCAGTCCAATGGCCGCTGCATGATCCTCATGGGCGCCGGGACCAACCACTGGTTCCACTCGGAGATGATCTACCGCGCCTTCTTCGCGCTCCTGCAGCTCACCGGCTGCCAGGGCCGTAACGGCGGCGGCTGGGCGCACTACGTAGGCCAGGAGAAGTGCCGCCCCGTCACCGGCTGGGCCACCTACGCGGGCGCCATCGACTGGCAGCGGCCGCCGCGGCAGATGATCGGGACCGCCTTCTGGTTCCTCAACACCGACCAGTGGCGCTACGACCAGTTCTCCGCCGACGTCCTCGCCTCGCCGCTCGGCGAAGGCCGCTTCGAGGGCATGACAGGCGCCGACTGCCTGGCGCACTCGGCCCGTTCGGGGTGGATGCCGTCGTATCCGACCTTCGACCGCAACTCCCTCGACCTCGCCGACGAGGCGCTCGCCTCCGGCCAGGACCCGGCCGCGTACGTCGCGCAGCAGGCCAAGGAGGGCAGCCTCGGCTTCGCCTGCGAGGACCCGGACGCTCCCGAGAACTGGCCGCGGGTGCTGACCGTATGGCGGGCCAATCTGCTCGGGTCCTCGGCCAAGGGCGTCGAGTACTTCCAGAAGCACCTCCTCGGCACCCACGACGCCGTCCGCGCCAACGAGGCCCCGCCCGAGGTCCGCCCGCGCGACGTGACCTGGCGGGAGGAGGCGCCCGAGGGCAAGCTCGACCTGCTGCTGACCATGGACTTCCGGATGACGTCCACGACGCTGCTCGCCGACGTCACGCTCCCGGCGGCCACCTGGTACGAGAAGGCCGACCTGTCCACCACGGACATGCACCCCTACGTGCACAGCTTCACCCCCGCCATCGACCCGCCCTGGCAGGCCCGCAGCGACTTCGCCACCTTCCACGCCATCGCGCAGAAGCTCAGCGAACTGGCCCACGGGCACCTCGACACCCGCCAGGACCTGGTCGCCACCGCGCTGCAGCACGACACCCCGGGCGAGCTGGCGCTGCCCGGCGGGGTGGCGCCCGACTGGAAGCGCGGGGAGTGCGAGCCGATCCCCGGCAAGACCTTCCCGAACATCGCCGTCGTCGAGCGCGACTACACCGCGGTCGGCGACAAGATGGCGGCGCTCGGCCCGCTGGTGGAGCAGCTCGGGCTGCCCGCGAAGGGCATCGCGCTCAGGCCGGACGAGGAGGTCGAGTACCTCAAGCAGCAGAACGGGACGATGCGTTCGGGCCCGGCCGAAGGGCGCCCGCTGCTCGACACCGCCGTGAAGGCCTGCAATACGATCCTCGCCCTCGCCGGGACGACGAACGGCCGCCTCGCCACCCAGGGCTTCCACACCCTGGAGCAGCGCACCGGCCAGGAGATGGCGCACCTCGCCGCCGAGCACGAGGGCAAGCGGATCACGTACGCCGACACCCAGGCCGCTCCCGTACCGGTGATCACCTCTCCGGAGTGGTCCGGCAGCGAGGCCGGCGGCCGCCGCTATACGGCCTTCACGCTCAACACCGAGCACCTCAAGCCCTGGCACACCCTCACCGGCCGGCAGCAGTTCTTCGTCGACCACGACTGGATGCACGAGCTGGGCGAGGCGCTGGTCACCTACCGGCCACCCCTCGACATGAACCGGCTCTTCGGCGAGCCACGCCTCGGTCCCGACGGCCAGGCGGAGGTGACGGTCCGCTACCTCACCCCGCACAACAAGTGGTCCATCCACTCCGAGTACCAGGACAACCTGTTCATGCTGTCCCTCTCCCGCGGCGGCCAGCTGATCTGGATGTCCCCGCAGGACGCCGACGCCATCGGGGTCCGCGACAACGACTGGATCGAGGCGATGAACCGCAACGGCGTCGTCGTCGCCCGCGCCGTCGTCTCGCACCGGATGCCGGCCGGGACGGTCTACATGCACCACGCACAGGAACGAACGGTGAACGTGCCCAAGACCGAGACCACCGGCCGCCGCGGCGGCATCCACAACTCCCTGACCAGGCTGATCCTCAAGCCATCGCATCTGATCGGCGGCTACGCCCAGTTCAGCTGGGCCTTCAACTACCTGGGCCCGACGGGCAATCAGCGCGACGAGGTCACCGTCATCCGCCGCCGCTCGCAGGAGGTGACCTACTGATGAAGGTCATGTCGCAGATCGCCATGGTCATGAACCTCGACAAGTGCATCGGCTGCCACACCTGCTCGGTCACCTGCAAGCAGGCGTGGACCAACCGCAGCGGCGTCGAATACGTGTGGTTCAACAACGTCGAGACCCGGCCAGGGCAGGGCTATCCGCGCCGCTACGAGGACCAGCAGCGCTGGAAGGGCGGCTGGGAGCTCAACAAGCGCGGCAAGCTCAAGCTCAAGCAGGGCGGCCGCCTCAAGCGGCTCGCGGAGATCTTCTCCAACCCCGTGCTGCCGGACATCAAGGACTACTACGAGCCCTGGACGTACGACTACCACAAGCTCACCAACGCGCCCCTCGGCGATGACTTCCCGGTGGCTGAGCCGCGCTCGCTGATCTCCGGCAAGCCGATGAAGATCGAGTGGTCGTCGAACTGGGACGACAACCTCGGCGGCGCCCCCGAGCACGGCGACCTCGACCCGATGGTGGCCAAGGTCCGCGAACAGGCCGCGGAGAAGGTGAAGTTCGCCTTCGAGCAGACCTTCATGTTCTATCTGCCGCGGATCTGCGAGCACTGCATCAACCCGGCCTGCGTGGCCTCCTGCCCGTCCGGCGCGATGTACAAGCGGGCCGAGGACGGCATCGTGCTCGTCGACCAGGACTCCTGCCGCGGCTGGCGGCAGTGCGTGACCGGCTGCCCGTACAAGAAGGTCTACTTCAACCACCGCACCGGCAAGGCCGAGAAGTGCACGCTGTGCTACCCGCGCCTGGAGGTCGGGCTGCCCACCGTCTGCTCCGAGACCTGCGTCGGCCGGCTGCGTTATCTCGGCGTGATCCTCTACGACGCCGACCAGGTCACCCGCGCCGCCTCCGCGCCCCGCGAGACCGACCTCTACGAGGAGCAGCTGGGCATCTTCCTCGACCCGGAGGACCCGGAGGTACGGGCTGCGGCCGAGCGCGACGGCATCCCGTACGACTGGATCGAAGCCGCCCGCCGCTCGCCGGTGCACGCGCTGATCAGCAAGTACAAGGTCGCGCTGCCGCTGCACCCGGAGTACCGGACGATGCCGATGGTCTGGTACATCCCGCCGCTCTCCCCGGTCGTCGACGCGCTCAACGAGACCGGCCACGACGGCGAGGAGGCGGACAATCTCTTCGGCGCCATCGACACCCTGCGCATCCCGCTCGAATACCTGGCGGAGATCTTCACCGCGGGCGACATGCGCCCCGTACGGGCCTCGCTGGAGAAGCTCGCCGCGATGCGCTCGCACATGCGCGAGATCAACCTCGGCGGCACGCCGGACGGCTCGACCGCGGAGCGGGTGGGGATGTCGGCGTACGAGATCGAGGAGATGTACCGGCTTTTGGCCGTCGCCAAGTACGAGGACCGCTACGTCATCCCGACCGCCGCGGTCGGCAACGCCCAGGCGCTGGAGGAGTCGGTCCTCCCCGAGGGCTGCAGCCTCGACTTCGAGGGCGGGCCCGGCATGGGCGGGTCCGGGCCCGTCGGCGAGGCGTCGGGCCGCCCGGCGCCCGTCGCCGTGGAGAACTTCCACGTGCTCGCCGACCGCGCCACCGCCGACGAGCCCGCCGATACCGGCCGCAGCCGCGTCAACCTCCTCAACTGGGACGGCAACGGCCGCCCGGAGGGCCTGTTCCCCGACCGTGAGGAGAGGCAGTGAAGAACACCGGCGTCTACCGTGCCGCGGGAGCGGCCCTGATCTATCCCGACGCGGACCTGTACGCCGACCTGCCCGCGATGCGCCGACTGGCCCCAGAGCTCGGCCCGTTCCTCGATCACGTCGAGGCCACCCCGCTCGACGAGCTCGCCGCCCACTACACCGAGGTCTTCGACTTCCGCGCCCGCCGCTGCCTCTACCTCAGCTGGTGGCGCGACGGCGACACCCGCCGCCGCGGCGTCGCCCTGGTCGCCTTCAAGGAGAAGTACCGGGCGCACGGCATGGAGTTCACCGGCGACGGCGAGCTGCCCGACTTCCTGCCCGCGGTGCTCGACTTCACCGCCACCACGGGTGACGCCGCGCTGCTGCACGAGCACCGCCCCGGCCTGGAGCTGCTGCGGCTGTCGCTCGCCGACTGCGGTACGCCGTACGCGCAGGTGCTGGAGGCGGTCTGCGCCACCCTGCCAGGACCGTCCCCGAAGGACCGCGCCGCCGCGATGCAGATGGCGAAGAACGGCCCGCCGCGCGAGGACGTCGGCCTGGAGCCGTATGGCGGCAAGACCCCGCTCCCGATGCCGACGTTCACGCCCAGTGCCGCTCCGACCGGAGGCCCCCGTTGACCACGCTGCTGTGGGGGATCCTCCCCTACGTCATCCTCGTCCTGCTGATCGGCGGGCTGATCTGGCGCTACCGCTACGACAAGTTCGGCTGGACCACCCGCTCCTCCCAGCTGTACGAGTCCAAGCTGCTGCGCTGGGCCTCGCCCGCCTTCCACTACGGCATCCTCTTCGTGCTCGCCGGGCATGTGATGGGCCTGCTCATCCCCGAGTCGTGGACCGACAAGCTCGGCGTCAACGAGCACGCGTACCACCTGATGTCGCTCATCGGCGGCACCGCGGCCGGCGTCCTCACCGTCGCCGGCATCGTGCTGCTGATCTACCGCCGCCGGACCACAGGCCCTGTCTTCCTCGCCACCACCCGCAACGACAAGCTCATGTACCTGGTGCTGCTGGCCGCGATCGTGCTGGGCATGGTGGCCAAGCTGACGCACGCCTCCGGCGAGGGCTACAACTACCGGCACACCATCTCGCCCTGGCTGCGCAGCATCTTCACCCTCCAGCCCAAGACCGAGCTGATGGTGGGCGTGCCGGTGCTGTACCAGATCCACGTCGTGGTCGGGCTGGCGCTGATCGCCCTGGTGCCCTTCTCCCGCCTGGTGCACATGTTCAGCGCGCCGCTGCAGTACCTCTTCCGCCCCTACATCGTCTACCGCAGCCGTGACACCGAGCGCCTGACCGCACGCCCCGAGCGCCGCGGCTGGGAGCGGATCGGACAGTGATGACCGAAGCAACACCCGCCGCCGGGACGAGACCCTCCGCCGCCGCATACCGCAACCTCATCGTGGCCACGGTCGGCTTCGGGCTGACCTTCTGGGCCTGGAACCTGATCGCCCCGATCGCGGCGAACCTCAACGACAAGCTGGGGTTCTCCTCGTTCCAGCAGTCGCTGATGGTGGCCGTGCCGGTCATCGTCGGCTCGCTCGGGCGGATCCCGGTGGGTGCGCTGACCGACAAGTTCGGCGCGCGGAAGATGTTCCCGCTGCTCGCGGCGCTCACCATCATCCCGGTGCTGCTGCTGATCCCGGCGAAGAGCTCGTACTGGGCGCTGCTGCTGGTCGGCTTCATCCTCGGCCTCGGCGGCACTACCTTCGCCATCGGCGTCCCGCACGTCAACTCCTGGTTCCCGCCGAAGCAGCGCGGCTTCGCGCTCGGCATCTTCGGCATGGGCATGGGCGGCGTCGCGCTGTCCGGCTTCTTCACGCCGCGGCTGTACAAGAACAGCGAGAACCTGCCGTTCTGGCTGCTGGCCATCGCGCTGGCCGTATACGCGGTGCTCGCGATGCTGCTGCTGTCCGACCACCCGGACCGGAAGGTGCCGGCGACATCGCTGATGTCCCGGCTGGCCGACGCGGGCAGCCTGCGGGTGACGTGGGAGCTGTCGGCGCTGTACGCGATCGGCTTCGGCGGCATCGTCGCCTTCGGCGTCTATCTGCCCACGTACCTGAAGACCTGGTACGAGCTGTCGCCGACCGACGCGGGCACCAAGGCGGCGGGCTTCGCCCTGGTCACCGTCCTCTTCCGCCCCATCGGCGGCTGGCTCTCCGACCGCATCCACCCGGCGGTCGTGACGGCCTGGGCGCTGGCGGTCGTCGCGCTCTTCGCGATCGTCCAGGCCTTCGACCCGTCGCTGAACCCGGTCGGCACCATCGCCTTCCTCACCATGGCGGCAGGCCTCGGCACCGCGTCCGGCTCGGTCTTCGCACTCGTGTCGCAGGTGACGCCGCAGCAGCAGGTCGGCTCGGTCACCGGCATCGTCGGCGCGATCGGCGGCCTCGGCGGCTTCGTACCGCCGCTGGTGATGGGCGCGATCTACAGCGGCAAGCACTCGTACGCGCTCGGCTTCATGCTGCTGGCGATGCTGGCGCTGGCCGGGTGCGTGTACGCGTACGGGCGGATGCGGGACGCCGGGGCGGCGGCACCACGCGTGGCGACCCGGCCGGCCGCGGGCTATCAGACGCGGATGGCGGGCCGGGACCGCGACCAGTAGCGGCGGCCCGGAGGGGCCTCAACGGCCGGGCGTGACCAGGAAGTTCTCGCTGGTGCGCCCGGCCAGGTGGTCGCGGACGTTGTCGACGGTCGCGGACATGATCTGCCCGACCGCGTCCTGCGTGAAGTACGCCTGGTGCGAGGTGACGATGACGTTCCGGAAGGTCATCAGCCGGGCGAGGACGTCGTCGGTCATCACCTCGAGCGACTTGTCGTGGAAGAAGACCCCGGCCTCCTCCTCGTAGACGTCGAGGCCCACGCCGTCGAGCTTGCCCGTGCGCAGCGTCTCGATGAGCGCCTGGGTGTCGATGAGCCCGCCGCGGCTGGAGTTGACGAGGATCGCGTCCTCCTTCATCAGCGCGAGCGCGTCGGCGTCGATCACATGGTGCGTGGCGTCCAGCAGCGGCGTGTGCAGGCTGACGAGATCCGCCTCGCGGAAGAGGGTCTCCCGGTCGACGTAGGTCATCCCGAGCTCGAGGCACTCCGGATTCTCGGCGACATCGGTGCCCAGCAGCCGCATCCCGAAGCCGTGCGCGATCTTCGCGAAGACGGCGCCGATCTTTCCGGTGCCGAGCACGCCGGCCGTACGGCCGTGGAAATCGCGGCCCATCAGCCCGTCCAGCCGGAAGTTGAAGTCCCGGGAGCGGGCGGCCGCGCGCGGGATCCGCCGGTTCACGGCGAGCGCGAGCGACCAGGCGAATTCGGCGACGGAGTACGGGGAGTAGTACGAGACGCGGGCGACGGCGATGCCAGAGGCGCGGGCCGCGTCCAGGTCGATGTTGTTGTAGCCGGTGGACCGCTGGGCGATCAGCCGGGTGCCGCCGGCCGCGAGGGTCCGCAGCACATCGGCGTCCAGCTCGGCGTTGACACTGGTCAGCACCACTTCGTAACCGGCGGCCGTGGCCACGGTGTCGGCATTGAGGAAGAGGCGCAGCATGCGCACCTCGTGCTCCCCGCCGAACCCCTTGGCGAAGGCCCGTTCCAGAATGGCCTGCTCGTCCCGCTGCACTCCGAACGCGATGATCTCCACGCAATCATCGTCGCAGGAACGGGGAAGGCCCGCTCGGCTGCGGCATCCAATTGGAAGATGCCTCGCCGCGCGGGCCCAGACGTGGCAGATACATCCTGCCCGGCAATCACTGAGCAGGGATTACTGCCGCGAAGAATCCTTCACGCGCATCACTCCTCGGCTATCGGGACCGATTTTCGGGCCGGTCCGTCTGTCACCCAAGGAGCCCGCCGAAGCGGACTGCACGGCCATTATCTCACTCTTGGAGATCCTTTGCGAAGTACTGCGCATCCGCCTCGTTCCGGTAGAGCCCGAAGCGGTCCGTAGGGGCGTAGCCGGAGGACTGGTAGAGGGCGATGGCCTCGGGCTGCTCGCCGCCCGTCTCCAGCACCATGCGCAGCCGGCCCGCGGCCCGCGCGCTGTCCTCCAGCGCGGCGATCATCGCCCGCGCCAGCCCCCGCCCCCGCGCCTCACGGACGACGAACATCCGCTTCATCTCGGCGTCCCCGTCCCGCAGCCCCTCCGGCGTCGCGCTCTTGGCGCGCCAGCCGCCGGTGGCGACGGGGACCTCGTCCTCGTCGTAGGCGAGCAGATAGACCCCGTGCGGCGGCTCGAAATGCGCCGGATCCATCGGGCTGGCATCGCTTTCGCCGTAGCGCTCGACGTACTCGAGCTGCACCAGCTCATCGAGCTTCACGGCATCCGGGTGGTCGTACGGGACCGGGACTATGCGCATGTCAGGAATCGTACGGCGCCCCGGCCGCCTCCTCCCGACCGGATATCGTGCCGGGATGCTCACCGTGACCTCCGTGAACGTGAACGGCCTGCGGGCCGCGACCCGCAAGGGCTTCCTGCCGTGGCTGGCGGAGACCGCCGCCGAGGTGATCTGCCTCCAGGAGGTACGGGCCGAGCCCGAGCAGCTGCCGGCCGAGGCGCGCACGCCGGAGGGCTGGCACACGGTGTTCGCCCCGGCGTCGGCGGCGACGAAGGGCCGGGCAGGGGTGGCGCTCTACACCCGCCGGGAGCCGGACGCGGTCCGCATCGGCTTCGGCTCGACGGAATTCGACAGCAGCGGCCGCTACGTGGAGGCGGACCTGCCCGGCGTGACGGTGGCGTCGCTCTACCTCCCCTCGGGCGATGTGGGCACCCCACGCCAGGAGGAGAAGGAACGCTTCATGGCGGAGTTCCTCCCGTACCTGAAGGCCCTGCGCGAACGCGCGGCGGCGGACGGCCGCGAGGTCCTGATCTGCGGCGACTGGAACATCGCCCACACCGAGGCCGACATCAAGAACTGGCGCGGCAACCGCAAGAACTCAGGCTTCCTGCCGGAGGAGCGGGAGTGGCTGTCGCAGGTCTTCGCGGAGACTTCGGGCTACACGGACGTGATGCGCGCCCTGCATCCGGGCGCGACGGGCCCGTACACGTGGTGGTCGTACATGGGCCGCGCCTTCGACAATGACTCGGGGTGGCGCATCGACCTCCACGTGGCGACGAAGGGCCTGGCGGGGCGGGCGATCAAGGGCTGGGTGGAGCGGGCTAACTCGCATCCGGAGCGGTGGAGCGATCATGCGCCGGTGACGGTGGCTTATGGGGCTGTGCGCTGAGGGGCCTGCCGGCCGGCCCACGCCCAGAGCAGCAGCCACAGGCCTCGCCTCTAGGTCTGGGGGGGAGAGAGGCGGGTGGCTTGGCATCGGATGGCTTGGCGTCGGGGGAGGCGGCGGGTGGCTTGGCATCGGATGGTGACGGCCGCGCTGCCGTCTTGCGATCGGCTCGGTGCCGGTGGGAG
>NZ_JAAKZV010000340.1 GCF_011044975.1 Streptomyces coryli
GTACCGCATCGTGCAGCAGTCCCTGACGAACGCCGTCCAGCACGCGGGCCCCGGCGCCTCGATACGCGTCGAGCTGACCCGCGCGGACGACGCACTGCACCTGGCGGTGACCGACACCGGCCCGGCCACCGCCGACCACCCGAAGCCGCCCCCCGCCCCCGGCGGCTACGGCATCCCCGGCATGCGCGAACGCGCCCGCACCGTCGGCGGCACCCTCGCGGCGGGCCCGCGCAAGGACGGCCACCCGGGCTTCACGGTGACGGCAAAGCTCCCACTGGCGGACCGATGACCCGGACTGTCCGCCCCCCGAGAGATCAGGAAGCACCCCGCATGAGCCAACCGCAGGTCATCCGCGTAGTCCTGGCCGACGACCAGCACCTCGTCCGCGCCGCCTTCGCGATGCTCATCGCCTCCGCCCCCGACATGGAGGTGGTCGGCGAGGCCGCCTCCGGCAGGCAGGCCGTCGAGCTCGTCCGCAGCGCCCGCGCCGACCTCGTCGTCATGGACGTGCGGATGCCGGACCTCGACGGCATCGAGGCGACCCGCCTCATCGCCGCCGACGACGACCTCGCCGGGGTCAAGGTGCTGGTCCTCACCACGTACGACACCGACGAGCACATCATCGAGGCGCTGCGCGCCGGTGCCAGCGGGTTCCTGGTCAAGGACACCAAGCCCGCCGACCTGCTCGACGCCATCCGCACCGTCGCCGCCGGCGAGGCGCTGCTCTCGCCAGGACCGACCGCCCGCCTCATCGAGCGGATCGTGAAGGCCCCGCAGGCCCCGGCGGCGGCAGCCGCCACCGCGCCGGGGGCGCTCGCCGCGCTCTCCACCCGCGAGCGCGAGGTCCTCGCCCTCGTCGCCCGCGGCCTGAACAACACCGAGATAGCCGATACCCTCGGCCTCTCCCCGCTCACCGCCAAGACCCATGTGAGCCGCATCATGGGCAAGCTGGACGCCCGCGACCGGGCCCAACTGGTCGTCCTGGGCTACGAATCCGGCCTGATCATTCCGGGCTCTTCGGGAGATTCCTGAGGTATCGCACGTAGGATGTCCCACCCTTGTGCGTACGATGAGCGCCATGTCACAGGAGCTACAGCGTCCGCGCCCGCAGGCCCGCCCCCAGCCCCAGGCGCGCGCGGAGCGCCAGCGACGCATGGGCGGGCAGATCCAGCGCGAGATCATGCAATTGATCCTCGACCGCGGGCTACGGCCCGGTGAGCTGCTGCCCACCGAGACCGAGCTCATGGACGACCTCCAGGTCAGCCGCAATTCGGTGCGCGAAGCGCTCAAGGCGCTGCAGGCCCTGGACATCGTCGAGATCCGGCACGGCTACGGCACCTATGTCGGCCAGGCCTCCCTCACCCCGCTCGCCGACGGCCTGACCTTCCGCACCCTGGTCCAGCTCGGCGGCGACGACGTGCACGCGCTCAGCGAGATCCTCCAGGTCCGCGAGGTCCTAGAGGAGGGCCTGGTGCTGCGGATCATCGACACGATCCCGGACGCCGACATCGACGAACTCGACGAGATCGTCAAGCGGATGGAGACCCGCGCCAAGGAGGGCGAGGTCTTCCCCGACGAGGACCGCGACTTCCACGAGGTGCTCTACCGCTCGATGGGCAACGCCCTCGTTCCGCAGCTGCTGAGCGCCTTCTGGAATGTCTTCCACCGCGTGGCCGGCGCCCGCGGCTGGGCCGACGACCCGTCCCCGATGGGCACCGCGCGGCGGCACAAGGAGATCGTCAGGGCGCTGCGGGCGCGTGACCGCGAGCGCGTGGAGGCCGCGATGTCGACGCACTTCCGCGGCATCGAGACCCGGGCGAAGAAGGCGATGCGCGGGGTGGGCTGACGCCCAAATCCTGACGTTTACGGCGCTTCCGCATGCCATCTGCAAGGTGAACAACAGGTAGCGAAGTGACGGCTCTTGACGGTCGTGCAGGTGAACCCTACGTTGCATCGGACATCCCACGTCCCACGTAGGTTCTCCTGCCGATTGCGAGACAGTGATGCCTCCACGCGCCAGAAAGCTATTGATCGCTGCCATATCGGCGGCGGCGGTGGCCGCAAGTGCCCTGACGGTCAACTCCGGCGACACGGCCGCGGCGGCCGAGCCCGAGTTCACCGAATCCGTGCTCTTCCAGGCAGGTTCCGGCGGCTATGCCTGCTACCGGATACCCGTCGTCACCAAGGCCAAGGACGGCAGCCTGCTCGCCTTCGCCGAAGGGCGGGTGAACGGCTGCGGCGACAAAGGTGACATCGACATCGTGCTGCGCCGCTCCACCGACGGCGGCGCCACCTGGGGCGCGCTGAAGACGGTCCTCGCCGGCAACGGCGACACCCGCGGCAACCCGGCCCCGGTCGTCGACGCGAGCAGCGGCCGGATCTCCCTCATCTCCACCCACAACCCCGGCGCCGACGACACCAAGCGCACCCCGTACCTGCAGACCTCCACGGACAACGGCAACACCTGGTCCGCCGCCAAGAACATGGCGGCCACCCTCTCCAAGCCCTCCTGGAACCGCTGGTACGCCTCAGGCCCCAACGCCGGCATCCAGCTCAAGAGCGGCCCGCACGCGGGCCGCCTCGTCGTCGGCGGCAACCACGAGGGCACCGACGGCAGTCAGGGCGCCCACCTCATGTACTCCGACGACGGCGGCACCACCTGGAAGCTCGGCGCCGACGACAGCCGCACCAACCTCACCCTGAAGCCGCAGGAGCTCAGCCTCTTCGAGAAGTCCGGCGGTGCGCTCGGCATCCAGGCCCGCGACGAGCGGGGCACCGACGACGGCAACCGCGCCTTCGCGACCAGCACCGACCAGGGCGGCAGCTTCGACGCGCCGTTCAGGACCGACCCGGCGGTCTCCAGCCCGGTGGTCCAGGGCTCGACGGTCAACCACAACGGCAAGGTGCTGCTGTCCGCCCCCGCGCACCCGGTCAACCGCGAGGCGATGTCCGTACGGGCCTCGACCGACGACGGCAAGACGTGGGAGCCCTGGGAGAACGGGCGGATCATCTCCTGGGGCCCGTCCGCGTATTCGAGCCTCGTCGACCTCGGCGGCGACCGGACCGGGCTGCTCTACGAGGGCGGCAAGACCACCCCGTACGAGGTGATCCGCTGGGCCCGCTTCAACGACGCCTTCCTCGACCAGCCGAACGGCACCCCGCCCGGCTTCCCGCCGGCCCCGGCGCCTGGCCCGACCACGCCGGACGCCTCTGGGAACGGCAACAACGGCTACGTGCGCGGCACTTCGAGCCTGCAGGCCGGCAAGTTCGGGAAGTCGCTCTACCTCAACAACGCCGACAACCACGTCGACGCCCGCGTGGAGGTCCCGTACAAGAGCTCCCTGGACCTCGGCTCCGGTGACTTCACCTTCACCGGCTGGTTCAAGTACGGCAGGACGGACGGCAGGCATACCCTCGCCTGGGCCTACCGCTACGGCAGCGGCACCGGAAAGCCGCAGATCTGGCTGCGCGCCGAGCCGGCCGACAACCGGATCCGCGCCTACCTGCAGACCGAGCAGGGCGGCGCCGAGGTGAAGACGGCGAAGGCGTACAACGACAACGCCTTCCACTTCTTCAGCCTGCAGCGCGCCGGCGGCAAGCTCACGCTCTCGGTCGACGGCACCGCGGTGTCCGCGACCGCGCCGAAGGGGTCGGTGACGATCGGCAAGGAGTTCGGCATCGACGGCATCCACTTCGGCCAGAACCTGGCCGGCGGCGACCGCTTCCACGGCTACCTCGACGACGCCCGGGTCTACAACCGCGCGCTGACGGCGACCGAGCTCAGCGGGATCCGTACCAGCAATACGGCCGTGACCAGCGGACAGAAGCTGCGGCTGGCTCTGGACGCCATCAACTGAGGGAACGTAGGTTGGCAGGACGTCCTACGTCCTCCGTATCGGAAGGCAGCACCACTGTGTCACCCCGCCTGCAGCGCTATTACGACAAGCTCTCCTCGATCGCTTACGGCGGGGACTACAACCCCGAGCAGTGGACGAAGGAGGTCTGGGCCGAGGACGCCGAGCTGATGCGCGAGGCGGGGGTCAACCTCGCCACCGTCGGCATCTTCTCCTGGGCCATGGCCGAGCCCCGCCCCGGTGAGTACGACTTCGGCTGGCTCGACGAACACCTCGACCGGCTGGCAGCCGGCGGGCAGGCGGTCTGTCTCGCGACGATGACCGCCTCCCCGCCGGCCTGGCTGTCCCAGCGGCACCCCGAGATACTCCCGGTCACCGAGGACGGCGTCCGCCTCTCGACCGGCTCCCGCCAGCACTACTGCCCCTCCTCGCCGGTCTACCGCGACCACGCGGTCCGGCTGGCCACCAAGGTCGCCGAGCGCTACGGCGACCACCCCGCCCTCGCCCTGTGGCACATCGGCAACGAGTACGGCTGCCACATCTCCCGGCACTGCTACTGCGACATCTCCGCCGAGGCCTTCCGCACCTGGCTGCAGGACCGCTACGGCACCATCGACGCCCTCAACGACGCCTGGTCCACCACCTTCTGGTCGCAGCGCTACGACTCCTTCGCCGAGATCCTCCCGCCCCGCAAGGCCCCGTCCTTCCGCAACCCCGCCCAGCAGATCGACTTCCAGCGCTTCTCGTCCGACGAAATGCTGAAGCTGTACCTGGCGGAAAAGGCGGTCCTGGACCGCATCACCCCGGACATCCCGGTCACCACGAATTTCGTCCCGGTCGCCAAGACCCTCGACCTCTTCAAGTGGGCGAAGGAAATGGACGTCGTCTCCTACGACTCCTACCCCGACCCGCACGACCCCGGCTCCGCCCACCTCACCGCCTTCTCGTACGACGTCATGCGCGGCCTCAAGGGCGGGCAGCCCTGGCTGCTGATGGAGCAGTGCACCTCGGCGGTGAACTGGCGCACCCGCAACGGCGCCAAGCCGCGCGGCCGCATGGAGCTCGACAGCTGGCAGGCGGTGGCGCACGGCGCCGACTCGATCCTGTTCTTCCAGTGGCGGCAGTCCCGGGGCGGCGCCGAGAAGTACCACGCGGCGATGGTCCCGCACGGCGGCCGCGACACCCGCACCTTCCGCCGGGTGCGCGAGCTGGGCGCGGACCTCGCCGCCCACCCGGAGCTGCTCGGCGCCCGCCCGCAGCGCGCGGACGCGGGCCTGCTCTTCAGCTGGGACAACTGGTGGGGCCTGGAGCTGCTCGGCACCGACAGCGCCCGCCCCAGCCAGGACGTGCAGCAGATGGACACGGCTCTGGCCCACCACAAGCCGCTCTACGACGCCTCGGTGGCCTGCGACATCCTGCCGCCGGACGCGGACCTCTCCGCGTACAAGCTGCTGGTGGTGCCGAACCTCTACATGGTCACGGAGGCCCAGGCACAGGCCCTCGAAGCGTGGGTGGAGGCCGGCGGCACGCTCCTGATGTCGTACTTCTCCGGCATCGTCGACGAGGCCGACCGCGTCCACCTCGGCGGCTACCCGGCCCCCTTCCGCCGCCTCCTCGGCCTGACCGTGGACGAGTGGGACCCGCTGCCGCAGCTTGGCACCATCGGCCTCTCCTACGGGCCCGGGGCCACCGGCTCGGTCTGGTCGGAGTACGTGGAGCCGGAGGGCGCGGAGACCCTCGCCACCTTCACCGAGGGCGAGCTCGCGGGCCGGCCCGCGATCACCCGGCACCGCTTCGGCCAGGGCACGGCGTACTACCTGGCCACCCGCCCCGACGAGGCGACGATGCGCGACCTGCTGGACGAGATCCGCGCCCAGGCGGGCGTCGCGCCGGTGCTGGCAGGCCTGCCGGAGGGTGTCCAGGCCCGTACCCGCGTCACCGCGGACGGCGTGGAGCGGCACGTGGTGCTGAACCACACCGACGCCGAGGTCACGGTGGCGGGGCGGCAGATCGCGGCGCGCGGGGTCGCGGTGCTCTGACGCGTGAAAAAGGCCCGCGCCCCAGGGCGAGCGAAATGCTCGCCCTGGGGCGCGGGTCAGTGGGGTTCTGCGTGGCAGGAACGCGGTGGGGTCAGCCGTGCAGCTTGACGCCCTTGTCCTTCAGGAAGTCGACCGGGTTCACCGCGGAGCCGTAGTTCGGCGTGGTGCGGATCTCGAAGTGCAGGTGCGGGCCGGAGCTGTTGCCGGTGTTGCCGCTGAGGGCGATGACCTCGTTGGTCTTGACCTTGTCGCCCAGCTTCACGTCGAACTTCGACAGGTGGGCGTACTGCGAGTACACGCCATTGCTGTGCTTCACCACGATGTTGTTGCCGTAGGCGCCGCCCCAGCCGGCCTCGACGACGGTGCCACCGTGGACGGCGTGCACCTTGGTGCCGGTCGACACGGCGAAGTCCTGGCCGGAGTGCTTGTGGGCCCAGCGGGCACCGCCCTGGTCGTAACCGGCGGAGAACTGGTACTTGCCGTCGATGGGCGACACCCAGGAGGGGGCCGCGTTCGCCACGCCGCTGCCCGCAAGGGCAATGACACCTGCGCCGGCCGCGAGGGCGGCGGTGCGCTTGAAGGTGCGGGCGGAGAATATGGCGTGCTTCGACATTCGGGTATTACCTTTCAAATTGCTTTCGAGCCCGGCTGCGTTCCGAACTCGCAATTCATTGGTAACCCGAGTGTCGGAGGGGCATCAAGGGGGCCTATTGCTAAGCGTGATAGTAGGCGTCGGCCGGGGAATTTGGTCCCTTGCGGCCTTACGTTCCGCGGCGCCGGCGAGCGCCGCGCGGCAGCTCAGGGACGGGCCACCCGAAGGTCCCGGCCGCCCCCCTCCCGAAAGT
>NZ_JAAKZV010000341.1 GCF_011044975.1 Streptomyces coryli
GGCGGGAATCGCAGCGCCGAAGCGGAAGCCGCTAGCCCCCCGACGTCCGCGTCCCCTCCGCCGCATCCAGCGCATACACGCACCGGTCCTTGCTGCACGCGTACACCACACCCCCCGCCACCACCGGCGACCCCGTGATCTCCCCATCCGTCTTGAGCTTCCACAACAGCCGGCCATCGCCCGCGGCCACCGCGTAAATGCAGTGATCGGCCGAGCCGAAGTGCACCCGCCCCTCCGCCGCCACCGGTGCCCCGATCAGCTCGCCGCGTACCGGAAAGCGCCACTTCGGCGTGCCCGCCACCGCGTCGAGCGTGTACAGCGCGCTCCCCGCGCCCACGTGCACCGAGCCGTCCGTCACCGTCACCGGCTCGATCGACTGCCGCGCCTCCGTGGCGATCCGCCACCGCTCGCGGCCGTCCGCGGCATCCAGCGCGTACACCGTCCCCAGATAGTCGGCGAGATAGACGCCACCCCCCGTCACCGCAGGCCCCGGCGCGTACGCCGGCGGGCTCAGCAGTACCGCCGGGGTCTCGAAGGTCCAGCGCAGGCCGCCGAAGGCCGCGTCCAGGGCCAGCACCCGCTTGCCCGCCGCGACGTAGAGCACGCCGTCATCCGTCGGCGTCAGCCGCACCGGGACGCCGCCGCAGGCCGCCGCGTCGCCCACCGGGTATGACCAGCGCTCGGCGCCGGTGCGGGCGTCGAGCGCGGACAGCCGGTCGTTCGCCCACAGGTACACCGAGCCGTCGTGGACGACCGGGCCCGCCTCCTGCGTCTCGAAGTCGGACTGCGCCCCGGCCAGCTCCCACAGCGGCTCACCCGTGCCGGCGTCACGCGCCTGCACGCCGCCGCCCCGGGTGCCGGTGACCACCGTCCCGGAACGGCCGGAGGCCCGCGCCGCAGGGGCGTCGGTCTTCAGCGAGTACACCCAGCCGTCCGTCGCCACCCGCCACCGCTCCTGGCCCTGCGCGGAGTCCAGCGCGTACAGGCTCGGCCCGTCCGAAGCGTGGATGAGCCCATCGCCCACCGCCATCGACCAGGCCACCTCGCGGGTCTTGAACTGCCGCCTGCCGCTGCCCACATCGAGGGCGTGCACCTCAAAGGAGGTGACGTACAGCAGATTGCCGACCACCGCCGGAGTGCCCCACACGTCGTTCGACATCCGGAAACGCCACGGCCGCCAGTCCGCCTGCCGCACCACCGGAGCCGGAGCCGACGGCGCAGCAGCAGCCGCCGCAGCACCGGAGCTCTTCGCCTGCGCCGCCTTGGCCGCCTTCTGCCCGGGTACGGCGCCGTTCGGCGGCTGCAGCCACCCGGTCACCCCGTTACGCCCGGCGTCCCGCTCCGCCGCCATCCGCTGCGCCGAAGCACGCACATCCGCCACCCGCGGCCCCGGCCCGATCGGCACCGGCGACTGCGCCAGCCGCACCGCACCACGCGGCGTCGACGCGGAGCCGGACGGCGGAGCCGCCTCGGCGACCGCCGGCTCCGGCTCGGGCGGCACCCCGGGCGGCACCGGCTCCCCGGGCTCGTACGAGGGCATCGGCGGCGGCTTCGGCAGCGCGGAGCCGCCCTTGCCCGCCGCACCGGCGCCATTGCCCGCGGCGCCAGGCGCCCCGTTCACCGCGCCGGCCCCGGCCCCAGCCCCAGCCCCAGCGGTGGTACGACCACCACCGCGCCGCTCCTCGATCAGCCCCACCGCCCCCGCGGGCAGCCAGGCAGAAGCGGTCCCGCTGTCGTCCTGGCCCGCGCTGAAGAGATGCGGGGCCAGCTCGACCTGCAGCTCCTCGGGAGTGGGCCGCTCGTCGGCGTTCATCCGCATGCAGGACTCGATCAGCGGGCGCAGCTCGTCCGGCAGGCCCTCCAGGTTCGGGCCCTCGCGGAGCAGCATGAAGACGGTCTCGACGGGGTTCGCGCCGTGGAAGGGCGCGTGACCCGTACCGGCGAACACCAGCGTCGACCCGAGCGAGAAGACATCACTCGCACCGGTGACCGAGCGGGAGTCGCGGGCCTGCTCCGGAGACATGTAGGCGGGGGTGCCGACGGCGACGTTGGTCATCGTCAGCCGGGTGTTGGAGACCCCCGACGCGATGCCGAAGTCGATCACCCGGGGGCCGTCCTCGACGACGAGGACGTTGGAAGGCTTCAGGTCGCGGTGGACGAGGCCCGCACCGTGGATGGACTGCAGCGCCTCGGCGACGCCGGCCGCCAGCCAGCGCACGGCCTGGACGGGAAGCGGACCGCACTCGGTCACTATTTCCTCGAGCGAGGGCGCGGGTACGTACGCCGTGGCGAGCCACGGAACCGCAGCCCGCGGATCGGCGTCTACCACCGCGGCGGTATAGAAGCCGCTGACGGCGCGGGCAGCGTCCACTTCGCGCGTGAAGCGGACGCGGAAGAGCTGATCCTCCGCCAGTTCCGTACGCACCGTCTTGATGGCCACTCTGCGGCCGGACGCGGAACGCGCGAGATAGACCAGGCCCATGCCGCCGGCGCCCAGCCTGCCGAGCACCTCGAAGGGTCCGATCCGTCTCGGGTCGTGCTGCGTCAGCTGCTCGACCACTTCCCTGCCACCTCCCCGTTGCGGGGCTACACCAACAACAGCCCCCGTGCAGCCTCTCACTGCGCGCGCAACTCCGTCAGTCCCGGGGGTACGCCCGCTGATTCTCCCTGGCATTCGCCCTCGTTGCGAACTCGGGGGGATAAAGGGGAGTGTCATAGATCACGTTGTCCGGTAATGACCGCTCGCGCCGACTGCCGGGCCCCGCCGCCCGGGGCCCGGCAGTCGTGCCCGCACCCGGCAGCAGGGGCCGTTGCGACCGGGGGGTCTGCGATACGCACACGCTAGCCGGGGAGGACGGGCCCCGTCCCGCCAATAATTCGAACACATGGTCAATTCTGTCCGTGGGTCGCACACCTCTCTCTACGTGGCTCCCTCGTCTGCTGCTCATTTGCTCCAGCCAGATCGCGCGCCGATCACCCCTCGGTAAGCTGACGGCATGACAGGACAAGTGCGCACGGTCGACGGTCGCGTGGCCGGCCGTCGCGGCCAGGCGACCCGCACCAAACTGCTGGAGTGCCTGGGCGAGATGCTCAGTTCGTCGCCGTACCGGGATGTGAAGGTCATCGACGTGGCCCGCAAGGCGGGCACCTCGCCGGCGACCTTCTATCAGTACTTCCCGGACGTCGAAGGCGCGGTGCTGGAACTCGCCAACGAGATGGCCAAGGAAGGCGCGAGCCTGACCGATCTGGTCGCGGGCCGCTCCTGGGTCGGCAAGTCCGGCGCGCAGGCCGCGGACGAACTGGTCGAGGGCTTCCTGTCCTTCTGGCGCAAGAACGACGCGATCCTGCGCGTGGTCGACCTGGGCGCGGCCGAGGGCGACAAGCGCTTCTACAAGATCCGTATGAAGATCCTGACCGCCGTCACCAACTCCCTTACGGACTCCATCAAGGACCTCCAGGACAAGGGCAAGGTCGACGCGTCGGTGTCGCCCGCGGCGATGGCCGGTTCACTGGTGGCGATGCTGGCCGCGGTGGCCGCGCACCAGAAGGGCTTCCAGACCTGGGGCGTGAAGCAGGCGGATCTGAAGCCGAATCTGGCGCTGCTGGTGCACCTCGGGGTTACGGGGCGGAAGCCGCCGAAGTAAGCCGGAAGAGCCTGATCTGCCGTTCCACCCGCGCCTGATACTTCGCGTACGGCGGCCAGAACCGCAGCACTTCCTGCCAGACGCGCTCCCGCTCCGCGCCTTCGAGGAGGGTGGCGCGGACCGGGATGTCGCGGCCCTTCCAGGAGATCTCCGCGTCGGGGTGGGCGAGGAGGTTCGCGGTCCAGGCCGGGTGGCCGGGGCGGCCGAAGTTGCTGCCGATGACGATCCAGGTGCTGGTGCCGCCCTCGGAAGCCGCGGCCTTCTCCGGCATGCAGGCGAGGGGGGTGCGCCGGGGCTGCCCCGACTTGGCGCCGGTCGCCGTGAGGATGACGCTGGGGAGCATCTGCGCGCTGAGCATCACCTTGCCGCGGGTGAGGCGGTGAACTCCGCGGTCCAGCAGCGGAATCACATGCGGGGCGATCTTGGCGAAGGTGCGGGTGGAGGAGACTCGCTGGATGGTTTTCATGCCGGGTTTCATGCGAGCACCTCCGCGATCTGTGCCGCATGCGCTCGCAGTCGGTGCGGAGGGCCGAAGAGCAGCAGATCGGCGGCGGCCCGCTTGAAGAACAGATGCGCCTCGTGCTCCCAGGTGAAGCCGATCCCGCCGTGCAGCTGGATCGCCTGCCCGGTGACGGTGTGCTGGGCCTCCAGGGCCTGCGCGAGGGCGAGCGGTGCGGCGGTCGTACGGTCCTCGGCGGGGGCTTCGGGATCGGCCGCCGCCCAGGCGGCGTAGTACGCGGCCGAGCGGGCCGACTCCACCTCCACGTACAGGTCCGCGAGCCGGTGCTGCACCGCCTGGAAGGACCCGACCGGCCTGCCGAACTGCTGCCGCTCCTTCACGTACGCCACGGTGCGGGCGAGCGCCTCGTCGGCCACGCCGACCGCCTCCGCGGCTAGGGCGGCGGCGAGGGTGATGCCGGCTCTGGCGAGGGCTTCGGCGACGTCCGCGTCCGGTGCGCCGATGAGCTCGGCGGGGGTGTCGCGGAGTTCGATACGGGCGAGGGAGCGGGTCTCGTCGAGGGTGGTGCGGCGGTGGCGGGTGAGGCCGGTGGCGGTGGTGGCGTCGACCGCGTAGAGGAGGGTGCGGCTGCCGGCGTAGGCGCCGGTGTGGGCGGCGACGAGGAGGAGGTCGGTGGTGTGGCCGCCGAGGACTTGGTCGCAGGAGCCGTAGAGGCGCCAGGGAGTGGTGGCGGCGCGCGTGCTCGCGTGCCCGGCGTCGGCCATCGCGGTCTCGGCCTCCGCGGCCTCGCTCTTCCCGGCCTCGCTCTCCGCGGCCTCACTCCTCCCGGCCCGCCTAGCCTGTACGCCGCCCGCGCGGCCGCCGCCGGACCAGGGGCCGTCATTGCCGCTGGTCAAGGCGAGTGCGCGGGTGAGTGGGGCGGGGGCGGCCAGGGCTGCGGTGCGTTCGCCGGCCGCGAGGGGGCGCAGCAGGCGGTCGCGCTGCTGGTCCGTGCCCAGAGCTTCGATGAGCGGGGCGGCCAGGACGGCGGTCGGCAGCAGCGGTGAGGGCAGGACGGCGCGGCCGGTCTCCTCGCAGGCGAGGGCGAGTTCGAGGGAGCCGCAGCCGGTGCCGCCGTATGCCTCCGGGAGGGCGAGGCCCGGGAGGCCGAGGTCGCCGGCGAGGCGCTGCCAGAGGTCGGCGTCGTAGCCGAGGTGCGTACGGACCGCCGCCTTGACGTCGTCCGGCGCCGACTGTTTGCGCAGCAGCTCGCGCAGGGTGCGGCGGATGCCGTCCTGTTCCTCCGTGAACGTGGTGTCCATCGGGCTCCCTCCGGGGCCGTGCTGTGGGCCGACGCTGCGCATCGTAGAGCGACTTCGCCGAATCTGATATACCGTCAGATCCATGTCCGCTGCGATATCTTCCGGGGCTTCCGGAGCTTCCCGAGGCCCCCGCCGGGTCGCCGTAGCCGGCGTCGCCCTCTCCGACTGCGGCCGCGTCGACGACAGAACCGCCCTCCAACTGCACGCCCAGGCCGCCCGCCGCGCCCTGGCCGACTCCGGCCTCGACCGCTCGGTCATCGACGGCGTCGCTTCGGCGGGTACGGGGACGCTGGCCCCGGTGGAGGTGGCCGAGTACCTGGGCCTGAAGCCCACCTGGGTCGACTCGACCTCGGTCGGCGGCTCCACGTGGGAGGTCATGGCCGCGCATGCCGCGGACGCGATCGCGGCGGGGCACGCGAACGCGGTGCTGCTCGTGTACGGGTCCACGGCGCGAGCCGATCTGAAGGCGGGGCGGCGTACGGCCAACCTGTCCTTCGGCGCGGGCGGGCCGCTGCAGTTCGAGGTCCCGTACGGACACACGCTGGTCGCGAAGTACGCGATGGCGGCGCGCCGCCACATGCACGAATACGGCACGACGCTGGAGCAGCTGGCGGAGGTGGCGGTGCAGGCCCGGGCGAACGCGGCCCATAATCCCGACGCGATGTACCGCGATCCGATCACCGTCGATGACGTGCTGTCGGGGCGGATCATCGCGGACCCGTTCACCAAGCTGCACTGCTGTATCCGCTCGGATGGGGGAGCGGCGGTGCTGCTCGTGGCGGAGGAGTATGTGACGGACGCGGCGAAGGCGCCGGTGTGGGTGCTGGGCACGGGCGAACACACGTCACATGCGGCGATGTCGGAGTGGGACGACTTCACGGTTTCGCCTGCGGCCGTGTCCGGGAGGCTGGCTTTCGAGCGCGCGGGGGTGCGGCCGGCGGACATCGACGTGGCGGAACTGTACGACGCCTTCACGTATATGACGCTGGTGACGCTGGAGGACCTGGGCTTCTGCGCGAAGGGCGAGGGTGGGTCGTATGTGGAAAAGGGGCGGATCGGGCTGGGCGGCGAGCTGCCGGTGAATACGGACGGGGGTGGGCTGTCCGCTTGCCATCCGGGGATGCGCGGCTTGTTCCTGTTGGTGGAGGCGGTCCGCCAGTTGCGTGGGGAGGCGGGCGAGCGGCAGGTCCGTAAGGATGGAGGCCGACTGCCGGAATTGGCGGTGGCGTCGGGGACGGGCGGGTGGTTCTGCTCGTCGGGGACGGTGGTGTTGGGG
>NZ_JAAKZV010000342.1 GCF_011044975.1 Streptomyces coryli
CCGCCACCCCCGTCACCACCCTCGACCGGCTGCGCACCCGCGTCGCCGCCGTCATGGGCTACCCGGCCGACGGCATCGACCCCGCCACCCCGCTCACCGACCTCGGCCTCGACTCCCTCATGGCGGCGCGCATCGGCGCGGCCGTGCTGGACGAGTTCGGCGCCAAGGTCGACCTGAAGGTGCTCCTCAGACAGGGCACCCTCGCGGACGTGGCGGCGGCCCTGGAGCAGACCGAACCCGGCACCGCGGCGCCGTCCGAGGCGGCCACCGACCGCGTCCTGCCCCGCGACGCTGCCGAACGCCTCGTCGCCCACGCATGGCAGCACGTCGCCGGCGGCCCGCCCCCCGGCGCCGAGGACGACCTCCGCCTCGACGACCACCCTCCGGCGCTGCGCCGCCGCCTCGCCGCCGAACTCACCGAGCGCGCGGGCCTTCCCGTAACCCCCGACGACCTGATCGACGACCAGCACACCCGACCCGTCACCCCCGCCGCCCCCGTCACCGTCGCGGCCATCGCCGCCCGGCTGCGGCCGGCCCTCGAAGCGGCGGACGCGGAGCCGGTCCGGACCCTGCGCGGCGGCGGCACCCGCCCGCCGCTCTTCCTCGCGCATCCGGCCGGCGGCTCCTCGTCCGTCTACCGCCCGCTCATCTCCCGCATCGGCGACGACCGCCCCTGCTACGGCCTCGAGCGCCTGCCGGACCTGCGCGACGTACCGGAACGCGCCGCCGCCTATGCGGACCTCATCCGCACCACCCACCCCGAAGGCCCCTGGGTGGTCGGCGGCTGGTCCTACGGCGGCCTCCTCGCGCAGGAGACGGCGCGCCTGCTCAGCGAGCACGGCACCGTCGAAGCGCTCATCCTCATCGACTCCGTCCTCCCGCTCCCCGCCGAGGACTTCACCCCGGCCGACGGCTCGACGAGCCCGCTGCACCGCTTCGCCGCCTTCGCCGAATACGTCGAGCGCGCCTACGGCAGCCCGCTCACCCTCCCGTACGCGGAACTCGACGCCCTCTCCGACGACGAGCAGGTCGAACTCGTCATGAAGACCCTCGAGCAGGCCGTCGACCTCCCCGCCCCGATCCTGGAACACCAGCGCACCTCCTACTTGGACCTGCGCAGCGGCGAGCGGCACACCCCGCGCCCGTACCCGGGCCGCACCCTGCTCTACCGGGCCACCGAACCCGCCCCGCACACCGTCCAGGACCCCCGCTACGAGCGCACCGACGCCGCGCTCGGCTGGGACGCGTACTGCCAGGACCTCACCGTCCACGACCTCCCGGCCCACCACCTCGCCCTCCTCGATCCGCCCGCGGTCGACGTGCTCGCCGCACACCTCGCCCGCGACCTGGACGGCGCATAGCCGCGCCGCCCCGGCACCCACCCCGCACCCGACGACAGGAGCGCCAGCCATGACAGCGGCAGAGACCGGACCAACAACGGCCACTGGACCAGGTGAGTACTGGGGCGAGCGGATGGGCACGGCCGACCGCGTCGTCGTCGGCATCTTCGTAGGGGTGCCGTTCGTCGCGGTGATCGCGTCCATCGTCGTCCTGTGGGGCTGGGGCGTCACCTGGCACGACCTGGTGATCGGCGCGGTGATGTATCTGATCGCCGGGCACGGGATCACCGTCGGCTATCACCGCCTCTTCACCCACGGCGCGTTCAAGGCGAACCGGCCGCTCAAGGTCGTCCTCGCCGTCGCCGGCTCGATGGCCATCGAGGGCGACCCCATCACCTGGGCGGCCGACCACCGCCGCCACCACCAGTTCTCCGACAAGCCCGGCGACCCGCACTCACCCTGGCGCTTCGGCCACTCCATCCCGGCCCTCGCCAAGGGCATGCTGTGGGCGCATGTCGGCTGGACCTTCAACAACGAGAAGACGAACCAGCAGCGTTACGTCCCCGACCTGCTCGCCGACCGCGACCTGGTCCGCGTCCAGCAGTGGCAGCCGCTGATCGCCCTCTTCTCCTTCGGCGCCCCCGCCGTCGCGGGCGGCCTGTGGGGCGCGGGCACTTGGGACGCGGGCGCCGCCTGGTCGGCCTTCTTCTGGGCCGGTCTCGTACGCATCGGCCTGCTGCACCACGTCACCTGGTCCATCAACTCCATCTGCCACCTGACCGGCGACCGCCCCTTCAAGGCCCGCGACCGCTCCGGCAACGTCTGGTGGCTCTGCCTCCTCTCCGGCGGCGAGTCCTGGCACAACCTCCACCACGCCGACCCCACCTCGGCCCGGCACGGCGTCCTCCGCGGCCAGATCGACACCAGCGCCCGCGTCATCCGCATCTTCGAGCGGCTCGGCTGGGTGCGGGACGTCCGGTGGCCGGACGAGCGCCGGATCGCGGCGAAGACGGTGAAGACCTGAGGCCGGAGCTGGACAACAGGGCAACTTCCCGTCGCTCAGGCCCCGTTGATCTC
Organism: Streptomyces coryli; assembly: GCF_011044975.1. Taxonomy (GTDB): domain Bacteria; phylum Actinomycetota; class Actinomycetes; order Streptomycetales; family Streptomycetaceae; genus Streptomyces; species Streptomyces coryli. The sequence goes on from NZ_JAAKZV010000342.1 coordinate 2,418, forward strand.
CGTACGTCCTAAGCTGGCGCCACTGACGGGCGGGCGTGGAGGTCGGCGGTGGGCGGGTATCGGCCGCGGGTGCGGCGGGCGCTGGCGCCGCTGCTGGTCGCGGCCGGCTGCGCGGCGGCCGTGGCGGTCCTGGCTGCCGACGACGCGCCCGGCTGGCTGGCCTGGTGCCCGGCATGGCTGCGGGTCCCGCTGGCGGCGGCGCTCGGCGCCGCGGGCGCGTGGTGGGCGGAGGCGCTGGCCACCGGCCACCAGGCCGCCGTCGAACGGGACCAGCCGGCCGTGGACCGGCTGGGTGAACACCTCGGCCGCCGTGCCGAGTTGCCCGGCATCGGCAGCCCGGGCGCGGACCCGCTGCTGCTGCGCGTGCACCCCGCCGCGCCGACGGAGCCACCCGGCGGCGAACTCCCGCCGTTCGTCGAGCGCGACGTCGGGGATCGGGTACGGCAGCAGCTGCGCGGCGCCGCCACGGACGGCGGCTTCCTGGTCCTCGTCGGCAACTCCTGCGTCGGCAAGACCCGGCTGCTCTACGAGGCGACCCGCGAAGTGCTCCCGGACTTCGCCGTCCTCGCCCCCGACCTCGGCGACGGCGGGCTGGTCGAGGCGATCGCCGACGCGTCGTTCCCGCTGCCGAAGCTCGTCGTCTGGCTCGATGAACTGCAGCGCTTCCTGCCGGGCCCGTACTTCGTCCCCGACGAGCGCGCCGGCCACGCCCCGCTGTCGGCGGGCGCCGTCCGCCGCCTGCTCCAGGCGCCCACCCCGGTGGTGATCGTCGGGACGCTCTGGCCGGAGTACTTCAGCGAACTGCGCGCCACCGAGCCCGACCCGGAGTCGGCGACCGGCCTCCCGAAGCCGCGCTACCCGCAGGCCGTCGACATCCTCGACGCCGGAGTGCGGCACATCGCCGTGCACTCCTTCTCCCGCGCCGAGCGCGAAGCCGCCGCCGCTCTGGCCGATCGCGACCCGCGCCTCGGCCAGGCCGTAGCCGACCCCGACTACAACGTCACGGAGTCCCTCGCCGGCGCCCCGCAGCTGATGCGCCGCTACCGCCAGGCGACCGACGCCCAGAAGGCCGTCCTCGACGCCGCCGTGGACGCCCGCCGACTCGGCATCCGCTCCCCGCTGACCGGGGAACTCCTGGGCGCGGCCGCCCGCGGCTACCTCACCGCCCACCACCCCGACGACACCTGGTTCGACACCGCCGTCGCCGAACTCACCTCCACCGCCCGCCGCGACGACCGCGCCACCGCCCCGCTGATCGAGCTCCTCAGCGCCGACCGCCGCACCGTCACCGGCTACGCCGTCGCCGACTACCTCCTCCAGCAGCTCGCCCGAGAGCGCCGCGCCGACCGGGTCCCGGCGGTGACCTGGCAGGCACTGGTCGAGCGCACCGAGGACGACATCGACGCGTACCGGCTGCTGCGGAGCGCCGAGGACCGCATGCTGTACCGGATCGCGGAGGACCTGCGGTTCCGCCGCGCCGCGCGCAGCCGACGCGCCGCCGAGGACCTGGCACGCTCGCTGGTACGCCAGGGCCGCACAGCAGAGGCTCTGCAGGCGCTCCGCGTCCACGTCCCGGAGCCGCGGGCGGCCGGCCGACTGGCGGAGATGCTGGCGGAAGCGGGCCGCGCCGACGAAGCGGCCGAGCTGCTGCGGGACGGCGCGGAGCTCGACACACACGCCGCGAGCAGGCTGACGCGGCTGCTCGGGGAGCAGGGGCACCTGGACGAGCTGCGCTCCCGTGCCGCGGCCGGGGACCAGGACGCCGAGCTGGAGCTCGCCAAGCACCTGAAGCTGGCCGGGCGTTACGACGAGGCGGTGCCGCACCTGCGCCGCCTTGCCGCAGCTGGAGTGGCGATCGCCGCCGTACGGCTGGCGGGCATTCTCACGATGCGCGGCCCCGAGGGCGATGAGGAGGCGCGCCAGGTGCTGCGGCCGGCCGCGGACCGCGGTGACGCCACAGCCCGCTGGCATCTGTCCTCCCTGCTGGAGAGCAAGGAGCACCGGGACGAGCTGCGGACCCGCGCGGACGCCGGCGATCTGCAGGCAGCCGACCGGCTGGCGACAGCGCTCGGCCGCGAGGGCCGCGTCGACGAGCTGCGGCAGCGCGCCGACGCAGGCGACGCCAAGGCCCGCCTCGTCCTGGCCGGCCTTCTCGACCGCCAGGACGACGGCGCCGGCGCGGACGACGCGGTGGCGGAGCTCCGCGCGCGGGCGGACGCCGGAGACGAGGACGCCCGCAGAATCCTGAACGTCAGGCTGCGGAACAACCGCGACATCGACGCGCTGCGTGACCGGGTAGCGGCCGGCGATGCCGACTGCGTCCGCCCCCTGGCGACGTTGCTCGCCGAACGCGGTCGTACGGACGAAGCCCTCGCCCTCCTCCAGCCACCCGCCGACGACGGACACACCCTGGCCGCGCACGACCTGGCCCAGCTCCTCATCCGCCTCGACCGCCTGCCGGAACTGCACCGCCGCGCCGACTCCGGCGACCGCACCGCCGCACTCCAACTGGCCAACGCCTACACCGAACGGGACCGCCCCGCCGACGCGGCCGAGGTCCTTCGCCCGTACGCCGCCGACAAGGTGGCCGCGAGCAAGCTGGCCCGGCTGCTGGCCCGTACGGACCGCGTCGACGAAGCCGTCGAGGTGCTGCGCCCGCACGCGGAGGCGGGCGACGAGTCCGCCATCGAGGAGACAACCAGCCTGCTCCGCAAAGCGGGCCGGACCGACGATGCCCTCGCCCTGCTGCGGGTGCGCGCGGACGCGCGCCTCCCGTACGCCGCCCACCGACTGCTCGACACCCTCTTCAGCGCCCGCGGCATCGAGGCCTTGTACGAGGAGGTGCACGCGGGCACCGAGGACGCGGCCGAATACCTGCTGAACACGCTGACCCGCGAAGGCGCCGCCGAGGAAGCCGACCGCCTGCGCACGGAAGGTTTCGAGCCCCCGCCGCGGGGCCCCCTGTGATCCGTAACGCCCGTGCGGCATCATGACCGCCATGTCAGGCGACGGGGGAACGGCGCCGGGCCCGGGCGGAGCCACGGGCAGGCTGATCGGGGACAGATACCGGCTCGGCGAGAGACTCGGCCGCGGCGGCATGGGCACCGTATGGCGGGCCGAGGACGAATTACTCCGCAGGCAAGTCGCTTTGAAAGAGCTGCACTTCGCCGAAGCGGGTACAGAGGCCCAGGTCAGACAGCTGCGCGAGCGCACCCTCCGGGAGGCCCGCTCGGTCGCCCTGGTCCGGCACCCCAATGTCATGGTGCTGCACGACGCCGTCGAAGTGGACGGCCAGATGTGGCTGGTGCTGGAGCTGGTCGACGGCCGTTCGCTGGGCGATCTCATCGAGACGGCGGGCGCGGTCACCGCCCGCGAAGCGGCCCGTATCGCCATCGCGCTGGCCGGCGCCCTCGCGGCCGCCCACGAACGCGGCGTCCTGCACCGCGACCTCAAACCCGACAACGTCCTGCTGGAGGACGGCAGCGGTCGCGTCGTGCTGTCCGACTTCGGCATCGCCCAGGTGCCTGGGCATACGACCCTCAGCAACAGCCGCGCCTTTTTCGGCACCCCCGAATACACCGCGCCGGAGCGGATATCGGGCAACTCCGCACCGGAGTCCGACCTCTGGTCGCTGGGCGTGCTGCTGTGCGCGGCGGTGAGCGGCACGACACCGTTCCGCCGCGACTCCCTCGCGGGCGTGGTCCAGGCGGTCATGGCCGACGAGATCCGCCCGCCCGCCGAGGCGGCGCCACTGCTGCCCGTCGTACACGGCCTGCTCGAGCGCGAGCCGGAGCGCCGGATGGCGGGGCCGGAAGCCGCCCGGCTGCTGCAGGGTTATCTGGACCGCGGGGTGATGGAGGGCGCCGCGCAGGCCGTGCCGTACGTCGCGACGGCCGAGGTGTCGCACGCTCCCGCTCCCCAGCCGCCCACGCCACCACTTCCCGGGACCAAGCCTCCGCCGCCGACCCGGCGCGGCCGCCGCGCGGTGCTGGCCGGCGTCGCCGTGGCCCTCGTCGCGTGCGCGGGTGTGGCCGTCGGCATGGTCCTCACGGAGGACGAGGGGACCCCAGCGGCGAAGCCCTCCAGCCCGCGCACCACACAGGACGGGAAGCCGACCGCAACCAAGTCCACCAACTCGGCGAAGCCTTCGGAATCCGCGAAGCCCACCCGCACCACGACCACCATCCCACCGCCGCCCGAAGCCCCCGACGGCTACCGCACCGTCCGCGACCCCTCCGGCTTCACCCTCGCCGCACCCCAGGGC
>NZ_JAAKZV010000343.1 GCF_011044975.1 Streptomyces coryli
CTCCTCCCCCGCCCCAGCGCCGAGAGCGACAAGTACCGCCGCGGCGTCGTCGGCATCGTCGCCGGGTCCGAGCGCTATCCGGGCGCCGCGGTGCTCGCCACCGGCGGTGCGCTGCGAGGTGGGGCGGGGGCCGTGCGGTACGTCGGGCCGGCCGCGGACGCCGTCATCGCCCGCTACCCCGAGACGCTCGTGCACGCCGGCCCTCCGCACAAGGCAGGACGCGTGCAGGCGTGGGTCGCCGGACCGGGGCTCGGGGACGATTCCCGCGCCCAGGAGGTGCTCGACGACGTCATCGCCTCCGACGTCCCCGTGCTCGTCGACGCCGACGGCCTGCGGCTGCTCGACCGCGACCGGACCCGGACCCGTACCGCCCCCACCGTCCTCACCCCGCACGCCGGCGAGGCCGCCGCCCTGCTCGGCGTGGAGCGCTCGGCGGTCGAGGCGGGGCGGCTCCAAGCCGTACGCGACCTGGCCCAGGCCTACGGGGCAACCGTCCTGCTCAAGGGCTCGACCACCCTGGTGGCCGAGGAGGACGCTCCGCTACGGGTCAACCCGACCGGCACCGGCTGGCTGGCCACGGCCGGCAGCGGTGACGTGCTCTCCGGCCTCACCGGCTCCCTGCTGGCCGCCGGCCTGGAAGCCCGCGACGCGGCAAGCGTCGGCGCGTACCTGCACGGTCTGGCCGGCCGCGAGGCCGCCAACGGCGCACCGGCCGGCGCCCACGAACTCCCGGACGCACTCCCGCGAGTGTGGCGAGACATCACCACAGCCTGAACCACAGCCTCACGACTCCCGCCGGAACCCACCCACCAGCACCCGCAGCATCATGATCACGCTCAGCACCAGCAGGTTGTACCCGAACACCTCATACAGCCGCAGCTGATCCGACACCTGCGGCCCCCCGCTACTCGCCAGCAGCACCACCGACATGATCCCGGTCGTCGCCGCCAGCACCGCCACCAACGCCTGGTGCAGCAGGCCCGACAGCACCCGCTGGTCCGCGGGGTCCGAGAAGATCCGCGTATTCACCGTGAATTTCCCCCGCTCCAGATCCGCCGTGATCCGGTCCGCCCGGCGCGGGAGCCGGCGCAGCAGCGGGAGCAGCGACACCAGCTCGTCCTCCGCGGCCTGCCGCAGCGAGGCCGGCCGCAGCTGAGCGGTGATCTCCCGGCTCGCGAAGGCGCGCGACTCGTTGACGATGTTGAAGCCCGGCGCCAGGTGCGCGAGCGTCCCCTCCAGCGTCGCCAGCGCCCGGAAGACCGCCGCCACCTCCGCCGGTACGGCGACACCATGCGCGGAGACGATGCGGAAGAGATCCGTGAACATCTCCACGTCGGGCATCAGCCCAGGCCCCAGGTGACGGGCCATGAAGCGCCCCAGGGAGCGCTCCAGCGACTCACCGTCCACCGCGTCCGAGCGGTCCATGATCTCGATGAAGGCGTCCCGCAGGCCCGCCGGATCGCGCTGGTCGATGCCGACCAGCAGCCGCTGCAGCGAGCCCTGCAGCTGGGTGTCCAGGCGGCCGACGGAGCCGAAGTCGAGGAGGGCCACCGAGTCGTCGGCGAGCAGCAGCATGTTGCCCGGGTGCGGGTCGGCGTGGAAGATGCCGTCGGTCATGACCTGGCGCAGCAGGGCGGCCAGCAGCGTACGGGCGAGGCCGTCGCGGTCGGTGCCGCGCTGGGACATGACCTCGTCGGCGCGGCCCAGCGGGATGCCGTCCAGGGCCTCCATGACCAGGACCCGGGACGTGGTCAGGTGCTGGTGGACCTTGGGGAGGCGGACCGGGGAGTGGTCGCCGCTCGCGGCCGAGACCGCCGCGAGGTTACGGGCCTCCACGTGGAAGTCGAGCTCCTCGCGGAGCGAGTCGGCGAAGCCGTCGGCGAGGTCGACGGCGCCGATGTTGCGGGCCCAGCCGAAGCGGCGCTCCAGGCTGGTGGCGACGCGGCGCACGATGTCGAGGTCGCGCTCCACGACCCGGACGATCCCGGGGCGCTGCACCTTCACCACCACCGCGGAGCCGTCGTGCAGCACCGCCCGGTGCACCTGGGCGATGGAGGCGGCGGCGAGCGGTTCGGCGTCGAACTCGGCGAAGTACTCCTCCGGGGCGGTGCCCAGCTCCGCATGCAGCTGCCGGCGGACCTCCTCCCAGGGCGCCGGCGGCACCTCGTTCTGCAGCTTGCTCAGCTCGTCGATGAACTCCTTCGGCAGCAGGTCGCGTCGGGTGGACAGCAGCTGGCCGAGCTTGACGAAGGTGACGCCGCTCTCCTCCAGCGTCCGGCGCAGCGCGGCGGCGAAGGCGGCGTTGCGCTCGGGGGAGTTGCGGCTGGGGCGGCCGGTCGCGTAGCGGGGCAGGCCGGTGCGGGCGGAGATGATGCTGACCTGCGTATAGCGCTTGGTGCGGTGGATGCGGCGGATGAGCTCCTTGGCCAGGCCGATCGGGCCCACGCCGCTGGGTACAAAGACCTCGAGGACGAGGAGTATCAGCATGGCCAGGGCCAGGGTGACCCCCCAGAAGACCGTCAGCAGGGACCATTCCTCGCCCTGTCCCATGAGCCGGCCCACCGTGGAGCCGCTGATCGCGATGGCGGCGACGGTGCACAGCACGATCCGCAGCACGCCCGACTTCAGGTTCAGCAGCCGCCGCGCGAGCAGCGCGGGTACGAAGGTGAAGAAGAAGCCGCCGGCGAAGGCCGGGATCAAGGAGGCGCTGCTCGGCGGCCCTTCACTCGGCTGTGCCAGCAGGGCGCCGGCGATCATGATGTCCATGCCGTCATCCAACGGGATGGGACACTGGCACCGATGACTGACACACCCCTCCGGCCGCACGCCCGCATCGACCTGGCGGCATACCGGGACAACCTGGCCGCCCTGCGCGAGCGGGCGCCCGGACGCGCCCTCATGGCGGTCCTGAAGGCCGACGCGTACGGCCACGGCGCCGTGCCCATCGCCCGCGAGGCGCGGGCAGCGGGCGCCGAGTGGATCGGCGTGGCCACCCCGTACGAGGCGCTCCAGCTGCGCGCCGCGGGCGACCGCGGCCGGATGCTGTGCTGGCTGTGGACGCCGGACGGGCCGTGGCGGGAGACCGTCGAGGCGGATGTCGACATCACCGTCAGCGCGATGTGGGCGCTCGACGAGGTCACGGCCGCCGCCAGGCAGGCCGGGCGCACCGCCCGCGTGCAGCTCAAGGCCGACACCGGCCTCGGCCGCAATGGCTGCCAGCCCGCCGACTGGCCGGAGCTGACCGCGGCCGCGCGGGCCGCCGAGGCCGAGGGCACGATCCAGGTCACCGGCGTCTGGTCCCACATGGCCTGCGCCGACGAGCCGGGGCACCCCTCCATCGAGCCGCAGATCGCCGCCTTCCGCGACGCGGTCGCCCGCGCCGAGGCCGCCGGCCTGCGCCCCGAGGTACGCCACCTGGCCAATTCGCCGGCGACGCTGAGCCTCCCCGAGACGCACTTCGACCTCGTCCGCCCGGGCATCGCCAGCTACGGCCTTTCCCCCAGCCCCGAGCTCGGCGTCCCCGCCGACTTCGGCCTCCGGCCCGTCATGACCCTCAGCGCGCCGCTCGCCCTGGTCAAGCACGTACCGGCGGGCCACGGCGTCTCCTACGGGCACCACTACGTCACCCCCGGCGACACCACCCTCGCCCTGATCCCGCTCGGCTACGGCGACGGCATCCCGCGGCACGCCTCCGGCGGCGGCCCGGTGCTGGTGGCGGGGAAGTGGCGGACGGCGGCCGGGCGGATCGCCATGGACCAGTTCGTCGTCGACCTGGGCGGGGACGCCGCGAGCGCCGGCGACGAGGCCGTGCTCTTCGGGTCCGGCGACCACGGCGAGCCGACCGCCGAGGACTGGGCGCGGGCGGCGGGCACCATCGGGTACGAGATCGTGACCCGGATCAGCGCCCGCGTGCCGCGCGTCTACGTGGGAAGCTCGGAAACATGAGTGAGGCGACACCGCCCGGTAATTGGGCGAGAGCGGGCCGCACCGCGGGATTCGCGGGCGCCGCGATAGGGGTCGTGGCCGCGGGGGCCGCGGCCGGTGTGGCGCTGGAGCGGATGACCGTCGGGCGCGGCATGCGGCGCAAGGCCCGGCTCGCGCTGGACGCGGCCAGCCCGTACGGAATCCTGCGCGGCCGCGCGGGCACGGCGCTCGCCGACGACGGCACCGAGCTGCACTACGAGGTCGAGGAGGTCGAGGACTTCCCGCTGGAGGGCGCGGTGCGGCCCAAGCGCCGCGGGCGCCGCTTCGGCCGCCGCTCCCCGGCGCCGCTGACCGTCGTCTTCTCGCACGGCTACTGCCTCAGCCAGGACTCCTGGCACTTCCAGCGGGCGGCGCTGCGCGGCATCGTCCGTACGGTCTACTGGGACCAGCGCAGCCACGGCCGCTCGGCCCGCGGCGCGGCGCAGCTCGAGGGCGAGCCGGTCGCCATCGACCAGCTGGGGCGCGACCTCAAGGCGGTCCTGGACGCGGCGGCTCCTGAGGGGCCGCTGCTGCTCGTCGGTCACTCGATGGGCGGCATGACGCAGATGGCTCTCGCGGGTCAGTATCCGGACCTGGTGGCCGAGCGGGTCGCGGGCACCGCCTTCGTGGGTACGTCCGTGGGCGGGCTCGGGCAGGTCAACTTCGGGCTGCCGGTGGCCGGGGCGCGCGCCTTCCAGCGGCTGGCGCCCGGCGTGCTGAAGCTGCTCGGCGGCCATGTGGGGCTGGTGGAGAAGGGGCGGCACGCCACCTCCGATCTCTTCGCCGGCATCATCAAGCGCTATTCCTTCTCCGCCCACGACATCGACCCGGCCATCTCCCGCTTCGCCGAGCGGATGATCGAGGCCACGCCGATCGACGTGGTCGCGGAGTTCTACCCGGCCTTCGGCGAGCACGACAAGGCGGACGCGCTGGCGGCTTCGTACGCGGACCGCCCATCGCTGGTCCTCTGCGGCGACAAGGACCTGGTCACCCCGCCGGAGCACAGCGACGTCATGGCCGAGCTGCTGCCGGACGCGGAGCACATCATCGTCGAGGACGCCGGCCACCTGGTGATGCTGGAGCACCCGGAGCGGGTGAACGACGCCCTCGTCGCGCTGCTGGCGCGGGCGAGCGCGTACGGGGCGGCCGAGCTCGGCCGCGGGCGCCGCTCCACGCGGGGGCAGGCGGAAGGCGCCTCGGAGCAGAGCCTTTAGGGCCTGGCCTAACATCGGCGGCATGGACCAGCAGCTCAATTCGTCCGCCGTCACGGCCCGTATCACCGTCAAGTCCGCCGACCGCATGCAGGAGTTGGGCCGGGCCCTGGCCGGGCTGCTGCGGGCCGGTGACCTGGTGCTGCTCACCGGTGAGCTGGGCGCCGGGAAGACGACGCTGACCAGGGGCCTCGGGGAGGGGCTGCAGGTGCGCGGCGCCGTCACCTCGCCGACCTTCGTCATCGCCCGGGTGCATCCGTCGCTGGCCGGCGGCCCGCCGCTGGTGCACGTGGACGCGTACCGGCTGCCCGGCGGCCTCGACGAGATGGAGGACCTCGACCTGGACCTCGCGCTGCCGGAGTCGGTGGTCGTCGTCGAGTGGGGCGAGGGCAAGGTCGAGGAGCTCTCCGAGGACCGGCTGCACCTCTTCATCGAGCGCGGCGGCGAGGGCGACGACGTCCGCGAGGTGACGCTGGTCGGTACGGGGGCCCGCTGGGCGGGCGCGGACCTGGCGGCATTGGGCGCCTGAGCAGCGCTCCTGTAGGTTCCGCCGAATTTACCGACAGGCCGTCGGGAACTCATTGCACGCCCTGCCGCTCGCGTGTTCCCCTGGAAGGGAAGCGCTAGGAGGCAGTCATGCCGCAGGACCCCGTGGACCGAGCACCGTCGATGGCTCAGCTGCTCGCCGCGAACGCGGCGGCGGAGGCGGTCTCGACGCCGCCGGCGGACGAGGAAGAGGAGCGCGCCGAGCGTCCCGTCGCTGAGGAGAGGGACGCCGCGTAGCGCTTTCGGGTGAATCTCTACTTCACGACCACGACCGGCACACCGACCGTCGCGAACTTCCACATCGCGTTGCCGTCGTCCCGGTCGGAGCGGATGCCGCCGGTCTTCATGCCGGGCGGCGGGCTCTTCGGCATCGAGCCGTCCACGGCCGCGCTGAAGCCGACCACCACGGGGCCGACGTTCGCGAAGCGGACCACGTGCTCGACGGGGACCCCGTCGGAGCCGGTGACCTTCTGGGAGCGGGTCGTCACCTTGTACGTGCCCGGCTCGGGGCTCACATTGCTGGGCGCCACGCGGAAGCTGCGCACCAGTTTCTCGTTGGCGCCGACCAGCCAGACCCGCTTGGCACCGAGCGAATAGACGACCCGCTCGCCCTTCCCGGAGACGGCCGGCACCCGCTTGGAGCTGCCGGTGTCCGAGCGGCCGGTCTCGCTGCCGCGCGGGGAGGGGGTGCCGGAGGAGCTCGCCCCGGCCTTGTCGGGTACGGGATCGGGGGCCGCGGCCGCCTGGTAGGCGAGGAATCCGACGACGGCCAGCGCGGACGCCGTCAGCGCGGCGACAACCTTCCCCGAACTGGACACGCTTTCCCTCTTCTCCTGGACCAGCCCCTGCTTTAGGCCGACGGTACTGCAATCTTCATGGGGAAACCCCCGGACCCCCCGGCAG
>NZ_JAAKZV010000344.1 GCF_011044975.1 Streptomyces coryli
GGCGCCGCCGCGGGAGCAGCGGGTGCGGCATACGTACACGCTGCGGCTGGGTGATCCGTCGGAGCTGCCGGGGTTGATGCGGGCTATGCGTCGCGTGCCGGGTGTCTACGACGTTAGTCGCGCTGAGCGGATCGCCGCGGGGCGGCGGGGGCTTCGGGCTTACTGAGCCGCGCCTGCGGCGCGGAATCGCTTCGCTCGTCCTCAAGCGCCGGACGGGCTTGATTGTGCGCAGGCCGTGCGTGATGGTTCCTTACCGCACTCATTAGGGTGTGGCCCCGTCGTGCCATCAACGGTCGCGGCAGCTGCGCTGGTAGCCGTAGGGGCCATGCGACCCCTGCGATCACTGCGTACCAGCAAGCCTCTCCGCCGCACAGCCGTCGCCGCGCTCGCCCTGGCGAGCATCGCCGCCGCGGCGCCCGGTGGGGCGGAACCCGTCGGCATCGGGGATCCGCTCTTTCCGCATCTCGGGAATCCGGGCTACGACGTCAGCGACTACGACATCGCCCTCGCGTACGGCGGGCGCAACGACCGGCCGCTGCGGGCCGTCACCACCATCACGGCCCGCGCCGATCGCGACCTCGCCGACTTCAACCTCGACTTCAGCGACGGGCGCGTCAGCCGCGTCGACGTGGGCGGCAGGCCGGCCCGGTTCGCCGCCGCGGGCGAGGACCTCACCGTGACGCCCGCGAAGCCGGTCAGGGCCGGGCAGACGATGCGGGTCACCGTCCGGCACACCAGCGATCCGGCGGCGGGCGAGACCGGGGGCTGGATCCGTACCGGAGACGGCCTGGTCATGGCCAATCAGGCCAATGCCGCCCACCGGGTCTTCCCCTGCAACGACCACCCCTCCGACAAGGCCCGCTTCACCTTCCGCGTCACCGCCCCGCGCGGCTACACCGTCGTCGCGAACGGGCTGCCCGCCGGGCAGCAGCGCAGCGGCAACGCCACCACCTGGGCATACGGCAGCACCCACCCGATGGCCACCGAGCTGGCGCAGGTCGCCATCGGCCGTTACGACGTGGTGCGCGATCACGGGCCGCACGGGCTGCCGCTGCGGCACGTGATCCCGAAGGGCGACGCGAAGGCGATGAAGCCGCATCTCGACGCCACCGGGCCGCAGATCGAGTGGATGGAGGAGCGGGTCGGGCGGTATCCCTTCGAGACGTACGGGCTGCTGGTCGCCGACATGTCGTCCGGCTTCGCGCTGGAGACGCAGACGCTGTCGCTCTTCGAGCGGCCGTTCTTCGAGGAGGGGGCCGGGCCGGCCGCGTTCGCCCGCGGGATCATGATCCATGAGCTGGCGCACCAGTGGTTCGGCAACAGCGTCAGCCCGCGCACCTGGTCCGACCTGTGGCTGAACGAGGGCCACGCCACCTGGTACGAGTCCCTGTACAACGACGCACAGGGCCTGCAGCCGCTGGAGCGGCGGATGCGGGAGGCGTACGAGCAGAGCGACTCCTGGCGGCGCAGCGGCGGGGCGCCGGCCGCGCCGAAGAGGCCGGGCTCGGACGCGAAGCTGAGCATCTTCCGGCCGGTCGTGTACGACGGCAGCGCGCTGGTGCTCTACGCGCTGCGGGAGAAGATCGGCGAGCGGGCGTTTGCGCAGCTCGAGCGCGAGTGGGTCGAGCGGCACACCGACTCCGTCGCCGGCACGAAGGAGTTCACCGCGCTCGCCTCCGAGGTGTCCGGGCAGGATCTGTCGGGCTTCTTCCGTGCCTGGCTGTACGGGGAGACGACGCCGCCGATGCCGGGGCACCCGGACTGGCGGTCGGAGTAGCGGGAAGTATTCGGATGAAACGGCGTCCGCCGTCGTGCGACTATCGAGGCCGCACGGCGGCGCCGCCCGGCCGGGAATTCTTCCGGCGTGAGCTGCGTTGATTCCGGCGATATCCCCTTTCTCCAAACCGTAAGGAACCGATGACCCCCTCTAAGCCCCTTCCCCAGGACGACGAGCGCCTCACCGAGAGCCTGCGGGCCGACGCCCTGATGGAAGCGGACGCCGGCTGGGCTCTCGGTGCCGACGCGGATCGCGACGGCGAGCAGCTCGACCGGGAGGACCGCGCCTCGCTGCGCCGCGTCGACGGCCTGTCGACCGAGCTCGAGGACGTCACCGAGGTCGAGTACCGCCAGCTGCGCCTGGAGCGCGTGGTGCTGGTCGGCGTCTGGACCTCCGGCACGGCGCGGGACGCGGAGAACTCCCTCGCGGAGCTCGCCGCCCTCGCCGAGACCGCCGGCTCGCAGATCCTCGACGGCGTGATCCAGCGCCGCGACAAGCCCGACCCGGCCACGTACATCGGCTCCGGCAAGGCCCAGGAGCTGCGCGACATCGTGCTCGAGACTGGCGCCGACACCGTCGTCTGCGACGGTGAGCTGTCGCCCGGCCAGCTGATCCACCTGGAAGACGTCGTCAAGGTCAAGGTCGTCGACCGTACGGCCCTGATCCTCGACATCTTCGCCCAGCACGCCAAGTCCCGTGAGGGCAAGGCGCAGGTGGCGCTTGCCCAGATGCAGTACATGCTGCCGCGGCTGCGCGGCTGGGGTCAGTCGCTGTCCCGGCAGATGGGTGGCGGTGGCTCCGGCTCGGCGGGTGGCGGCATGGCGACCCGTGGTCCCGGCGAGACCAAGATCGAGACGGACCGGCGGCGGATCCGCGAGAAGATGGCGAAGATGCGCCGGGAGATCGCGGAGATGAAGACCGGGCGCGAGGTGAAGCGCCAGGAGCGCCGCCGCAACAAGGTCCCCTCGGTCGCCATCGCCGGATACACGAACGCCGGCAAGTCCTCGCTGCTCAATCGCCTCACCGGCGCGGGCGTGCTGGTGGAGAACGCGCTGTTCGCCACCCTCGACCCGACGGTCCGGCGGGCGGAGACGCCGAGCGGGCGGGTGTACACGCTGGCCGACACGGTCGGGTTCGTGCGGCATCTGCCGCACCACCTCGTCGAGGCGTTCCGCTCCACGATGGAGGAGGTCGGTGACGCCGACCTGATCCTGCACGTGGTCGACGGCTCGCATCCGGACCCGGACGAGCAGCTGATCTCGGTACGCGAGGTGATCCGCGACGTCGGCGCCACGCACGTACCGGAGATCGTGGTGATCAACAAGGCGGACGCGGCCGATCCCGAGGTGCTGCAGCGGCTGCTGCGCATCGAGCAGCGGGCGATCGCCGTCTCGGCGAAGACCGGCGAGGGCATCGACGAGCTGCTCGCGCTGATCGACATCGAGCTGCCGCGCCCGCAGGTCGAGCTCGAGGCCGTAGTGCCGTATACGCACGGCGGCCTGGTCTCGCGCGTCCACGCCGAGGGCGAGGTGATCTCCGAGGAGCACACCGAGGAGGGCACCCTGCTCAAGGCCCGGGTGCACGAGGAGCTGGCGGCCGAGCTGCGGCCTTACGTCCGCTGACCACCGCATATCCTGTGAACGCCCCCGCTTCGGCGGGGGCTTTCGCGTGTTCGGGGTGGGGTTAACCCGACCCTGATGACGCCGGGCCGCCGGATGCACGATTCTCTGTGCACACGGAATCGTGCAGGGCATGCCGAAAGAGATCTCGGACCTCGCCGCCCTCAAGTGCCTGGCGCACCCGCGCCGCCAGCTGGTGCTGCAGCAGCTGACGCTGCACGGCCCTGCCACCTCCGCGACGCTCGCCCGCGCGCTGGGCCTGAACACCGGCGCCACCAGCTACCACCTGCGCGAACTGGCCCGGCACGGCTTCGTGTCCGACGAGCCGGGCGCGGCCGGGAGCGGTGGTGGCGGGCGGTCGGCGGCGATCTGCGCTTTCCGCGGCGCAGCGCGCAGACCGATGAGATGCGGCTCGCGCTGGACCAGATGAACCGCCACGCCTTCGCCGCCGACCTGGAGCTCTTCGAGCGCGCGCAGCGGCAGGCCGAGGGCGAGTGGCAGGACGCCTTCCCGTACTCCCGCGGCACGATCCGCCTGACGGTGGGCGAACTCAACGACTTCTTCGAGGAGTTCATCGCCCTGCTCAACCGCTACAAGCGCCCCGACGACGAGACTCCCGCCGGCGCGCGCACCGTCCGTACCCAGCTGCTGGCCTTCCCGGCCCCCGAAACCGAGGACGACGACGCATGATGCTCGGACTGGCACTGAAGACACTCCGCGCCCGCAAGGGCGGCTTCATCGGCGCGTTTCTCGCGCTCTTCTGCGCGGCCGCGCTGATCACGGCGTGCGGTGGGCTGCTGGAGACCGGGCTGCGCGGGAAGATCGCCACCGAGCGGTACGCGGCTGCGCCGGTGATCGTCTCCGCCGACCAGAACGTCCACCAGACCACGGTGAAGAAGAAAAAGGGCAAGACGAAGATCAAGCACAAGGCGAAGCCGCTGGCCGAGCGGGTGTGGCTGGATGCGGGGCTGGCGGAGCGCCTGGAGCGGGTGGAGGGCGTACGGCGGGTGGTGCCCGAACTCTCCTTTCCCGCGCAGCCGTTGGGGCCCTTCAAGAGCGACCTTCCGGCTTACGGGCATGCCTGGTCCTCGGCCGCGCTGACCCCGTTCAAGCTCACGTCGGGCACCGCGCCGCGCACCGCCGACGATCTCGTCGTGGACTCCCACCTCGGCCTTAAGGTCGGCGACCGGCTCACCGTGCAGTCCACGGCGGCGCCCCGCACGTATCGCATCACCGGCATCGCCGACGGCGACGTCACCCGTCAGCACGCGCTCTTCTTCAGCCAGGCCGAGGCCGAGCGGCTCGCGGCCCGGCCGGGGCAGGCGACCGCGATCGGGCTGCTCGGCGACGGGGTATCCGCCGACGCCGTACGGGAGGCGCTGGCCGGCACGAAGGCGCAGGTGTCCACCGGGGACGACCGCGGCCCGGTGGAATTCATCGACGCGGCCAAGGCGCGGGTGAAGCTGGTCAGCATGGGTGCGGCGATCGGCGGCACGTCGCTGCTGGTGGCGATCCTCGTGGTCGTCGGCACCTTCGCCCTCTCCATCCAGCAGCGCCACCGCGAACTCGCCCTGCTGCGCGCCGTGGCGGCCACGGGCCAGCAGATCCGCCGGCTGATCGGCCGCGAGGCGCTGCTGGTCGGCGCGGCGGCCGGGGTGTTCGGCGCGCTGGCCGGACTCCCCCTCTCCCACTGGCTGCTGGGCCGCTTCACCGATCTTGGCGCGCTGCCGCCGACACTGGAGCCGGCCATCGGCATCGCCCCGATGGCGGCCGGCGTGCTGGCCACCCTGCTCGGCGCCTGGGCCGCCGCCCGCGTCGCGGGGCGCCGGATCTCCCGCATCCGCCCGGCGGAGGCGCTCGGCGAGGCGGCGCTGGAGCGGCGGTTCTCGTGGGCCCGTACGATCGCCGGTCTGGTGCTGCTGGGCGGCGGCGGGACGCTCGTCGCCGTGCTGAGCTCGCTGGAGACGGAGCCGGCCGCGACGCCGGTGACCTTCCTCGCGGTGATCGTCCTGTGCGGCTCGGTGTCGCTGCTGGGTCCGCTGCTGGTACGGGCCGCCGCCGCGCTGCTCGCGGGCCCGCTGCGGCTCGGGCGCTTCCCGGGCGTGCTGGCCCGCCGCAACCTCCGCGGCAACGCGGTCCGGATGGCCGCCGCCGTCACGCCGCTCGCGCTGCTGATCGCGATGGCCTCGACGGTGCTCTTCAGCCAGCCGACGCTGGCCGAGGCGGCGCAGCGGGAGGCGGCGGAGGGGACGCGGGCGGACTGGGTGCTGGCGTCTCAGGGGCCCGGCGTGCCGTCGGCGGCCGCGAATGCCGTACGCAAGGCTGATGGCGTGGCGTCGGTGACCGAGGTGGTGCGGACGACGGTGCGGGTCGGACTCGACAAGTACCCGACGCAGGGCGTGACTCCGGCGGGGCTGACCCGTAACTGGGACCCGAAGGTGGTCGCGGGATCGCTGAAAGGATTCGGCCGTGGTGATGTGGCGGTGAGCGAACTGGCCGCCGACCAGCGTGACTTGAAGCCGGGCAGCAAGCTGAAGGTCACCCTGGGAGACGGCACGCCCGTCACGCTGCGGGTCGCCGCGGTGTACGCCCGCGGCCTGGGCTTCGGCGACCTCACCATGGCGCACGGGCTGGTCTCCCGGCACGTCGACAATCCGCTCTCGGCGGCGGTGCTGGTGCGGGCCGACGGCGGCCGGGCCGAACTCGACGCCGCGGTCCGGGACTTCCCCGGTGTGCGCCTCCTGGCCCCGGAGGACGCCCAGGACCTGGCGGCGGAGCGGGATCAGTCCCAGGCCGACGTCAACCTCCTCGCCATGGCGCTGATCCTGGCCTTCACCGCGATCGCGGTGGTCAACACCCTGGCGATGTCGGTGTCCGAGCGGGTGCGCGAGTTCGCGAGGCTGCGGCTCGCCGGGGCGACCAAGCCGCAGGTGCTGCGGATGCTGCGTCTGGAGGCCCTGGCCTCGCTGCTGACGGCGGCGGCGCTGGGGACGGCGATCGCGGCGGCGGTGCTGAGCGCCTTCAGCGCCGGGATGACGGGGACGGTGTCGGTGGCCGTCGCACCGCTGGCCTGCGCGGGCGTGCTGGGCGCGGCAGCGGCACTGAGCCTGGCGGCGACCGCGGCCCCGGGGCGGGTGGCACTGGCGCCGAAGGCGGTGGAGGTGGTGGGGGCGGAATAGCCGCGACGCCGATCGCCTGGGCTCCGGGGGCCTGGGGG
>NZ_JAAKZV010000345.1 GCF_011044975.1 Streptomyces coryli
GGGGATGCCCTGGTAGGTGCGGGCGGTGGGGGTCTCGGTGCCACGGACGGTGCCCTTGTCCGTACGGACCGAGGTGCTGTCATGGGCTGGGCTCGCGGCGACCGCCGCGGTCGCGGTGCCCGCAATGAGGGCGAGGGCTATGGCTGTTGTCGCGGTCTTCTTCAGCGGCTGCTTCATCATGTATACGAGCGTATGAAGTTGATCTACGAAGCGCCCACCGGGCAGCCCCCGGAAATTGAGGTGGTGCTGGATACACCCTGAGGTACGCTCACCCGGCGCCGATAGATGTATGGAGAACAGACCGCCGTGGGTACCGATATAACCGCCGAACCCGAGCAGCAGCCCCGCGGCTGGCGGCGCTTCCTCATGGACACCCGGCCGCTGCGGCGGCCCGCGTACCGGCGGCTCTGGGCCTCCTCCGCGGTGACCGCGGTCGGCAGCCAGCTCACCGCCGTGGCGGTGCCCAAGCAGATCTACGACATCACCGGGTCGTCGGCGTGGATCGGTTACGCCTCGATCGCCGGGCTCGTGCCGCTGGTGATCTTCGGGCTGTGGGGCGGGACGGTCGCGGACAGCGTGGACCGGCGCAAGCTGATGCTCGTCACCAATGGCGGGATCGCCGTGACCGCGGTGGCGTTCTGGGTGCAGGCATTCGCGGGATTCGACTCGGTGTGGGTGCTGATGGTGCTGCTCGCGCTGCAGCAGTCGTTCTTCGGCATGAACGCACCGGCCCGTAACGCCGCCATCGCCCGGCTGGTCCCGGCCGGGGAGCTGACCGCGGCGCAGGCGCTGGGGGCGACGGTCTTCCAGACCGGCGCCATCGCCGGGCCGCTGCTCGCCGGGGTGCTGATCCCGGTGATCGGGCTCGCCGAGCTGTATCTGATCGACGCGATCGCGCTGGTCGTCACGCTGTGGGCGGTGTGGAAGCTGCCCGCGCTGCCGCCGCTGTCGGACGCGGCGCCGAAGCGGGCGGGGCTGCGCGAGACGCTGGCCGGGTTCAAGTACGCGGCCGCGAACACCGTGCTGCTGATGTCCTTCGTCGCCGACATCATCGCGATGGTCTTCGGCATGCCGCGCGCCCTCTTCCCTGAGCTGGCCGCGACGACGTATGCCGGGCATGGCGAGGGCTTCGCGCTCGGGCTGCTCTTCGCGGCCATTCCGCTGGGCGCGGTGCTGGGCGGCCTGCTCTCCGGGACCTTCAGCCGGGCGCGGCGGCACGGGCTGATGGTGATCGTGTCGATCGCGGCCTTCGGCGTCGCGGTGATCGGCTTCGGAATGAGCCCGAACCTGTGGTGGGCGGTCGCCTTCCTCGCGCTGTCCGGGCTGGCGGACATGGTGTCGGCGGTCTTCCGCGGCGCGATCCTGCAGGAGGCCGCGACCGACGAGATGCGCGGCCGGATGCAGGGCGTCTTCGTGGTGGTCGTGGTCGGCGGCCCGCGACTGGCGGACCTGGTGCACGGAGTGGCCGGCTCGGCGGCCGGGCCGCGGGCCGCGGTGGCCGGGGGCGGGGTGCTGGTGGTGGTGGCGATCGGGATTCTGGCGCTGCTGGCGCCGACGTTCCGTACGTACCGGTCCCCTGGGAACTAGTGCATTCATTCTGAATGCGTGCGAGGTATCCTGGCAGGTGTAGCAGCGCAGCCGAGCGAGGAGGCCGGTCCCCGTGGAAGCAACCCATGTGACGATCCGGGACGTATCCACCGAGGCCCTCGACATACTGAAGGAGCGCGCCGCGCGGGAAGGGATGTCCCTGTCCCGGTTCCTCCGTGAGCTCATCGAGCGCGAGGCGGGGACGCCGACCATGGCCGAGGTCACGGAGCGAATCCGCGCCCATGCCACGGCGGAGTTCTCCAACGACGATGTGCTGGATGCCATCGAGGCCGGGCGGGAGCGTCGGTCGTGATCGTCATCGACTGCTCGGCGCTCGTCCATTACCTCACCAGCCAAGCGGCCCAGGGGCAGCGGATCGCCGCGCGGATCGCGCACGAGCGGGTGCTGGCGGTACCGCACCTGCTGGACGCCGAACTCGCTTCTGCGCTGCTGGGCATGGCCAGAGGCAGCAAGCTCTCGCGTACCCAGGTGGATCAGGCAATGGCCGACTTCCGGTCGATGCCGGTGCGCCGGCACGAGCTGAACCCGCTGTGGGAGCGGGTCCAGCAGTTGTCGGCAGGCCTGTCCGTCTACGACGCGCACTACGTGGCGCTTGCCGAAGGACTCGGGGCACCGCTGGTCACCAGCGACGCCCGTATCGCCAAGAGCGGTGCCGCCCGGTGCCGGGTCGAGACCTTCTGAACCGGGCGGCTGCCGTCGTCAGAGCCGCTCGGGGGTGCGGATGCCCAGCAGGGCCATGCCCTGGTGGAGGGTGCGGGCCGTCAGGGCGCAGAGGAAGAGGCGGTTTTCGACCTGGGCGGGGGTGTCGGCCTTCAGGACCGGGCACTGGTCGTAGAAGGTCGTGTAGAGGGAGGCGAGCTGGTAGAGGTAGGCGGCCAGTTTGTGGGGGGCGTATTCCGCGGCTGCCTCGAAGAGCGTCGCGCCGAAGGCGTCCAGGTGCAGGCCCAATGCCCGCTCGGCCGGGGCGAGTTCGAGCTCCGGGTGTGCGGCCGGGCCGGTCTCGCCCGCCTTGCGGAGGATCGACTGGATCCGGGCGTACGCGTACTGCAGGTACACCGACGTGTCGCCGTTGAGCGAGACCATCTGGTCCAGGTCGAACCGGTAGTCCCGGTTCGGCGACGTCGACAGGTCGGCGTACTTCACCGCGCCGATGCCGACCTGCACGGCCTGCGCCTGGATCTCGTCCTCGGTGAGATCCCGCGCCTTGTCCCGTACGACCTCGGCGGCGCGCTGCACCGCCTCGTCGAGCAGGTCCTCCAGCCGTACGCTCACGCCCTCACGGGTCTTGAACGGCTTGCCGTCGGCGCCCAGGACCGTGCCGTAGGCCATGTTGTGGGCGGTGACCGCGTCGGTCAGCCAGCCGGCCCTGCGGGCGGCCTCGAAGACCATCCGGAAGTGCAGCGACTGCCGGACGTCCACCACGTACAGGAGCGTGGACGCCTTGAGGTCGAAGACCCGGTTCCGGATCGCCGAGAGGTCCGAGGCCGCGTAGCCGAAGCCGCCGTCCGTCTTCTGCACGATCAGCGGGGTCGGCTCGCCGTCCTGGCCGCGGATCTCGTCGAAGAAGACGACGAGCGCGCCCTCGGAGCGGACCGCGACGCCCGCTTCCTCCAGCAGCCGGGCCGTCTCGGCCATCATGTCGTTGTACGCGGACTCGCCGACGATCTCGTCGTCGCGGACCTCCATGTCCAGCTTGGCGAAGACCGAGTGGAAGTAGACCTTCGACTCGTCCACGAACTGCTGCCAGAGGTCGAGGGTCTCCTTGTCGCCGGACTGCAGGGCGACGACCCGCTTACGGGCCCGGTCCTGGAACTCCTCGTCCGCGTCGAAGACCGCCCGGGAGGCCTTGTACACCCGGTTCAGGTTGGACATGGCCTGCTCGCCGTCGACCTGGTCCGCCGGGGCCAGCTCGCCCGGGTTCTCGATCAGGTACTGGATGAGCATGCCGAACTGGGTGCCCCAGTCGCCGATGTGGTGCCGGCCGATGGTCTTCTCGCCGGTGAAGTCGAGCATGCCGCGCAGGGCGTCGCCGATGACCGCCGACCGGAGGTGGCCGACGTGCATCTCCTTCGCCACGTTCGGCTGGGCGTAGTCGATCACCGTGAGGCCGGGCTTCTCCTTCAGCGGGACGCCGAGCCGGTCGTCGGCCGCCCGGGCCGCGAGCGTCTCGGTGATCGCCTTGTCGGAGACGGTGATGTTGAGGAAGCCGGGGCCGGAGACCTCGACGTCCGCGATCTCGGCGGGCGAGCCCAGCGCCTCGACGACCTTCGTCGCGAGCTCCCGCGGGTTGCCCTTCAGCTTCTTGGCGAGTGCCAGCATCCCGTTGGCCTGGAAGTCAGCCCGGTCACTTCGGCGCAGCAGCGGGTCCGCGGCGCCGGCCTCCGGCAGGGCTGCCGAGAGGGCGTCCGCGAGCTGCTGCTCGACCTTGGTGGAGAGGGCGGGGACCGAGGCCATGGAGAGGAACCACCGTTCCGTAAGAGAGATCAGATTTGTGCCCCAGTATCCCATGCGACGCCAGCCGTTTTTCTTTGGGACAATGGGCCGCGCATTGCTCCCGAGAGAGGAAGTACGGACTGTGGGTGCCACCGCCGAGACCGCTGACTGGGTCTCCCGTTTCGCCGACGAGGTCATCGAAGAGGCGGAGCGTCGCGCCCCGGGCAAACCTGTCGTCTGCGCTTCCGGGCTCTCTCCCTCCGGCCCCATTCACCTGGGGAATCTCCGCGAGGTGATGACCCCGCACCTGGTCGCCGACGAGATCCGGCGGCGCGGGATCGCCTGCGAGCACATCATTTCGTGGGACGACTTCGACCGGTTCCGTAAGGTGCCGGCCGGTGTCGCGGGCATCGACGAGTCGTGGGCCGAGCACATCGGCAAGCCGCTGACCTCGGTGCCGGCGCCGCGGGGCAGCTCGTACCCGAACTGGGCCGAGCACTTCAAGGCGGCCATGATCGGCGCGCTGGCTGATCTTGGGGTGGAGTACCGCGGGATCAGCCAGACCGAGATGTATACGTCGGGCGCGTATCGCGAGCAGATCCTGCACGCGATGAAGCACCGCGGCGACATCGACGCCGTGCTGGACCAGTACCGGACCAAGAAGAAGCCCGCCGCGAAGAAGTCGCAGAAGCCCGTCGACGAGGCCGAGCTGGCTGCCGCCGAGGGCTCGGGTGCGGCGGACGAGGACGACGGCACGACGGCCGGCGGGGAGTACTTCCCGTACAAGCCGTACTGCGGCGTCTGCGAGCGCGACCTGACGACGGTCACCGCGTACGACGACGAGAGCACCGAGCTGCACTACACCTGTGTCTGCGGGCACGAGGAGACGGTGCGGCTGGCCGAGTTCGACCGCGGCAAGCTGGTGTGGAAGGTCGACTGGCCGATGCGGTGGGCGTACGAGGGTGTCGTCTTCGAGCCGTCGGGGGTCGACCACTCGTCGCCCGGGTCCTCCTTCCAGGTCGGCGGGCAGATCGTCGGGATCTTCGACGGGAAGCAGCCGATCGGGCCGATGTACGCGTTCGTGGGCATCAGCGGCATGGCCAAGATGTCGAGCTCGCGCGGTGGGGTGCCGACTGCCGCAGATGCGCTGCAGATCATGGAGCCGGCGCTGCTGCGGTGGCTGTACGCGCGGCGCAAGCCGAACCAGTCGTTCAAGATCGCCTTCGATCAGCAGATCCAGCGGACGTACGACGAGTGGGACAAGCTCGCGGCGAAGGTTGCCGACGGGTCGGCGCTGCCGGGAGACGTGGCCGCGTACACGCGCGCCTCGTCCACGGCAGCCGGTGAGCTGCCGGCGACGCCGCGTCCGCTGTCGTACGGGACGCTGGCCTCCATCTCGGACATCACCACCGGCCACGACGACCAGACCCTGCGGATCCTCAACGAGATCTACACGGCCAACCCGCTGGGCTCCCTCGACGAGGCCCGGCCCCGGCTGGACAAGGCCGAGACCTGGATCCGCACCCAGGCGGACGCCGATGACCGCACCGTGGTGCGGGAGACGCCGGACACCGAGCTGCTGGAGTCGCTGACGCCCGAGCAGCGGGAGTCGCTGCGGCTGCTGCTCGACGGGCTGGACGAGCACTGGTCGCTGGAGGGGCTGACCTCTCTGGTGTACGGCGTGCCGAAGGTCCAGGCGGGGCTGCCGGCGGATGCGCACGGCAAGGACGTACCGCCGGAGGTCAAGAAGGGCCAGCGGGCCTTCTTCGCCCTGCTGTACGAGCTGCTGGTCGGCAAGGACACCGGCCCGCGACTGCCCACCCTGCTGCTCGCGGTCGGCGCCGACCGGGTGCGCAAGCTGCTCGGGGCGTAGCGGCTACGCCGACTGCTCTTCGTTGTAGCGCTGGCGGAATTCGCGTACGTAGCCGCGCAGGTAGCCCTCCGTGAGGGGGCCGCCTGTGCGGCCGCCTACGCCGTAGTGGTCCAGCAGATACAGGCCGAACTGGCGGGCGTTGGGGAAGTCGGCCTTCTCCTGGACGTAGCGGAGGAAGGCGCCGTAGTACGCGTCCTCGCGCGGTATGTCGTCGGGGAGGGAGCCGCGGACGTCCGCGCCGTCGTCGGCCGGGTCCTCCTGCGCGAACTGGTCGAAGAGCGGCTCCGGCTCCGGGGCCGGCGGGGGCGGCTCCATGAAGAGCTGCTGGGGGGCCGCGCGGTGACCGTTGCCGTTGACCGGCGCGTGTCCCAGGGCGCGACGGCCGGTGCCGGTGCCGGTCGGGACGGTGAGGGAGGACTGCGGCTGCGGGGCGGGGGCCTGCTGGGCCGGGTCGTAGTCGGCGTAGGT
>NZ_JAAKZV010000346.1 GCF_011044975.1 Streptomyces coryli
CCCGCGCCCACGCCCCCGCCTGGGCCCGCCCGGGCAAGGGCACCGCCGTCGCCCTCGCCGCGACGCTCCTCGTCGCTCTCGGCCTCTGGCGCTTCTCGCTCACCCAGACCGACGTCTCCGAGCTCAGCGGCTTCGGTCTCGCCGGCGCCCTGCACGCCACCTACTGGATCGCCCTCGCCCTCCTCACCGCCGGCTTCTTCGCCTCCCTCCGCGGCGGTCCACGGCCAGGACCCTGGCCCGCCGCGTACGTCATCGGACTGATCGTCGTCGAGCGCGCCACCCAGGCGGTGCTCTATCCCACCCCGCTGTACGCCTGGGCGTGGAAGCACGACGCCGTCGTCGACTACTTCCTCACCCACGACGTCGCCCGGCCACGGCCCGAGCTGGGCCTGATGGACGCGTACAACGAATGGCCCGGCTTCTTCGCCGTCCAGGCCGGCCTGCTGCGCATGACCGGCGTGGAGAACACGCTGCAGTACATGGCCTGGTGGCCGCTGGTCTCCAACCTCATGCTGCTGCCGGCCCTGCTGCTCGCCTTCCGCGTCTTCACCCGCGACCAGCGCCTCGTCTGGACCGGCGCCTGGATCTTCTACGCGGCCAACTGGGTCGGCCAGGACTACTTCTCGCCGCAGTCCGTGGCGTATCTCTTCTGGCTCGCGATCATCGCCATCGTGCTGCGCCGCTTCCAGCGCCCCGAGCATCCAGGGGCCGCGCGGAACGCCCCGCAGCGCGTCCTGTGGACCCTCGCGCTGCTCCCCCTCGTTGCCCTGCTGGCCGCCTCGCACCAGCTCACGCCGCCGATGCTGATGGCCTGTCTGCTGGCGCTGTGTCTCACCCGCAGATACCGCAACTGGATGATCCTGGTCTTCGTGATCGAGGTGGTCGGCGCCTGGAACGTCTCCGCCGCCCAGATCTTCCTCCGCGAGCAGATCCCCGCCCTGATCGAGGGCATCGGCAACGTCAAGGGCAACGTCGAGACCGGCGTCGGCGCCACCCCCACCGGCAGGGGCCCGGTCTTCGCCTCCTGGATGTCCCGGCTGCTCACCGCCGTCGTCTTCCTCCTCGCGGCCTACGGGGTGTGGCGCCGGCCCGCGCTGCGCAAGCAGGCCTGGCCGCTGGTGCTGCTCGGGCTCGCCCCCGCTCCGATGATCGTCGCGAACGGCTACGGCAGCGAAATGCTCTTCCGGGTCGTGCTGTTCATGCTCCCCTGGGCCGCGTTCTTCGCGGCGGCCGCGCTACTCCCGCGCGCCACCACCGAGCCGCCCGCCTACCCGGCCCGCGCGCACCGCTGGCCCGTCGCCACCCTCCGGATCCGGTGGGCGGTCTCCGGCGCCGTCGTGCTGGCGATGACCTGCGCCTTCGTCCCGGCGTACGCGGGCAAGGACAAGCTCAGCTACTTCCCGCCCGAGGAAGCGAACCTGGTGAAGAAGGTCTACGACCACGCCCCCGAGGGCTCCCTGATCGCCGCGCCGAACCGCAACTTCGCGTACGCCTACGACAAATACTGGAGGTTCGAGCCCGGCTACTGGTTCCTGGAGGAGCCGCTCACCCACATCCGCAAGATCGAGGCCAACCCGGCAAAGACCCTGGCCACGGACCTCTCCGCGGTGAAGAAGCCCGGCCGGGCCTACCTCGTCTTCTCCGACGGCATCTACTCCAACGCGTCCATGAACGGCGAAATGAGCGAGGAGCGGCTGCGCCGGATCGAGAAGAGCGTGGCAGAGTCGAAGCAGTTCATTAAGCGCTGGGGCAATGACCACGCCCGGGTGTACGAGCTGAAGGGCCCAGGGAGGGCAGCCCGTTGAGTCTCTTCACCTCCTCCTCCGCCAACGCCGCCGCCGACTTCCGCTTCGTCGAGCGGGTCCCGGCCGCGGTGCTCGGCTGGCTCAGCTTCGCGGCTGTGGCGCTGCTGCCGGACCGGCACCCGGCGCTGATCATCCTCGTCGGCACGTATCTGCTGCTCGGCCCCGGCATGGCCGTCCTCAGCATCTGCGGCCCGGCGCTGCGCGCCCGCCCGGCGGCGGCCCCGCCCGGGGCCACGCCCCGGGACCACACGGTCTCCGACTGGTGCGAGTGGCTGCTGCTCGCGGTCGGCCTCAGCCTGGCCATCGACGGTCTGGTGTGTACGGGCCTGCTGCTGGGCAATCAGTTCGCCGCGCTGCAGATCATCGGCGTGCTGGCATCCCTGACCTCCTCGGCGGCGCTGTTCCCCCCGCTGCCCGTACGCCCGCCGTCCGAGCCCGAGCCGGCCGAACCCGAACGGGAGGCCGCCGGCGTCGCACCCGCCGAGCCCGTCGCGCCCATCGAGCCCGAAGGTGAAGTACGTTGACCCTCCCCACGCTGCGGACGCGGCTGGTGCTCATCGCCGCCGTGCTGTTACTCGTCGTGCCCGCGCTGCTGGCCCTCCTCGCCGAGAACGGCGACGACGACGGCTTCGAGGACGGTCGCGACCGGCAGGCGACCAGCGCCGAGTGCCGCCCGACGAAGCTGCTGGAGCCGCCGTGCGGGGCCTGGTTCGGCGCGTTCGTGCCGCATGAGAAGGAGAACCTGCCGGAGAAGGTGGCCGCGTACGAGAAGGATATGGGCCGCAGCCTCGACATCGTGTACACGTATCACGACATGTCCACCCGCGACAACGAAGGCCAGCTGCTCACGAAGCAGGAGCAGGAGGTCGGCAAGGACCGGATGCTGCTGCTGTCCTGGGAGAGCAAGGACTGGGGCGCGAACGGCGGCAAGAAGCACAAGTGGATCAAGTGGCGGGACATCGCCGCGGGCGAGCTGGACGAGAAGGTCATCGACCCGCAGGCGAAGCGGGTCGCGGAGTACGGCGAGCGCACGGGAAAGAAGGTGTTCCTCTCCTTCGACCTGGAGATGGACACCCGGATGAAGAACGGGACCGCCAAGGAGTTCCGCGACGCCTGGCAGCACATCCACCAGCGCTTCAAGGCGGCCGGCGCCGACAACGTCATCTGGACCTGGATCATCACCGGCTATCTCGACCACGCGGAGCTGTTCACCGAGCTCTACCCGGGCGACCAGTTCGTCGACTGGGTCGGCTACAACAAGTACAACTACTACCGCTGCCACCAGACCGACTGGCAGAGCTTCGCCGACCTGCAGCTGCCGACGTACCAATGGGTCACCGAGAACATCACCGACAAGAAGCCGCTGATGCTCTCCGAATACGGCTCCGCGCAGGACACCGCGAAGACCGGCCGGCAGGCGGACTGGTACGCGGAGGTCCCCGAGGTCCTCAAGCGCATGCCACAGGTGAAGGCAGCACTGCAGTGGAACTCCCGCGACCCAGGCCCGCATTGCGACCTGTCCCTGCAGAACGACGACGCGGTGGACGCCCTGAAGAAGGCGGGCGACGACCCGTACTTCAAGCAGCCGTTGCCGTAGGGCGGCTGCTCAGCCCGCGAACTCCGGCCCGTGCAGCATCCGTCGCGCCCGCCGGTAGTAGCGCCAGCCGACCGTCTTCAGCCCGTCGCGGTACGGCGCCTGTCGCGCGCCCTCGCCCGCCATCCAGTCGTGGACGTCGGCCGCGGTGTGGGTGCGGCGGACGATGAGCCGGGCGATCCGGTACGGCTCGTCGGTGAGGTGGCTGAGCGCGTGCCGTACGGCCATGCCGGAGGTGTAGCCGACCGCGGCGGCGATACGGCGGACGCGGGCGTCGTTGTAGCCGTGCGGGTAGGCGAGGGTGTCGAGAGCGTGGCCGAGGGCGTCCTCCAATACGGCCTTGGACTCGGTGAGTTCGTGCTTGATCTCGCCCGCGGTCAGGGTGTCGAGCTGGGCGTGCGTGACCGTATGGCTGCCGACCTCGAAGCCGAAGTCCTGCTCGAGCCGCGCCGCCTCGTCCAGCTTCATCATCGGCGCCGGCGGCAGCAGGCTGCTGTTTTTCGAGGTGCCCGCCGAGCCGCCGATGGCGCCGGTGGTCAGGTAGGCGGTGGCGGTCATGCCACGCCCGGCCACCGCCTCCGCGGTCGGGCCCGGCAGGTCGGCGAAGCCGTCGTCGAAGGTGATCAGCACCGGCCGGGCGGGCAGGTCGGGGCCGCCGTCCAGCAGCCGGGCCGCGGTGATCGGGGTGCGCCCGCTGTCCGCGATCGCCTCGAGGTGCTCGGCGAACTGCCCCGGCGACAGGGTGAATTCGCCGATCCAGTCGGGCGGATCGTCCATCACGGCGTGGTACAGCAGCACCGGGATGGCGTCGGCGGTCACGGCTTCCCCTCCCACGGCAACGCGATCCCGCGCATCCGGCGCCGGGCGCGGAGGTAGCCCACTGGTCCGTAGAGCATCCCGCGCCGCTCCGTCCTGGCCAGCCGGCGCGGCCACGGGTCGTTCGTCGTGGGGTCGGCGCGCTCGGTCCGTTCGCCGGTGAGGGTGCGGGCGTGCCGCAGGCCGCCCGGGACCCGGCGGAGCAGGCGGGGCAGCAGCGCGGGGCGGCGGGCGATGACGGCGGTGAGGTAGGCGGTGACGCCTGCGCCGTAGTTGAAGGCCTGGGAGGTGAGGTCCTCGATCCGCTCGCGGTGGTAGTGCCAGATCAGCGCGCGGGGCTCGTAGACGAGGCGGTGTCCGGCGACGAGGGTGCGGACGAAGGCGTAGAGGTCGTCGCCGCCGCGGGCCTGGGTGCCGGTGCCGGTGGCCGGGTCGAAGCCGCCGATGGTACGCAGCACTTCCGCCCGGAAGGCCATGTTGGCGCCGCTCCCGAAGCTGCCCGCGGTGAACGGGAACAGCGGCTCGTCGGCGGGCGGCCGGTGGATGTCGTAGACCTTGCGCGCGAAGCCCTTGCCGAAGCCGCCGAGCCGCTCCAGCTGGATCTGCGCGGGCGTCTCCAGGCTCCCCGGCACGATCAGGCCGGTCACGCAGCCGACATGCGGGTCCTCCGCGAAGCCGGCGGTGAGGGCGCGCAGCCACCGCGGGTCGGCGACGACGTCGTCGTCGGTGAAGGCGAGGATGGCGCCCTTGGCCTCGGCGATGCCGCGGTTGTGGGCGGCGGCGAGGCCGGGGACGGGCTCGGTGACGTAGCGGACGCCGGCCTCGGCGTACTTCTTGGTGACCAGGTCCTTGGTGGCGCCGGTGACCGGGTTGTTGTCGACGACCACGATCTCGTAGTCGGGGTGGTCGAGTTCGAGGAGGGAGGTGAGCGCGCGGTCGAGCTTGTCCGGGTGCTCGCGGGTGGCGACGATGACGCTGACGCGGGTCGCCGGGTCGGCGGGCGGGGCGGGCTCGGGTGCGGGTCCGTCGGGTGCCAGCGCCGCGAGGTGGTCGAGCGGGTCGGCGCCCTCGGGGATACGGGTCCGCAGCAGGGCCACGGGCACGCCCCGGCGGCGGACGATGACCGAGACCTCGCCGGTGGTGACGGGCAGGCCGTGCGGTGCGGGGTGGAGTTCAGGAGTGGGCTCGAGTTCGAGAACGCCGAGCCTGATCGGCTCCGTTGTCGGTTCGCTCATGCGCGCCGCAGCCTCCCCGCCTGATTGAGTGCCTTCCGGGCGAACGCGGCCAGCTGCGGCCGCTCCCGTACGAATGCGTGCGCGCGCTTCACCGGATCGTGCCGCAGCCGGTGCACCACCGCGCCGACGCTGGGCCGCAGCACGCGGGCCTCGGCGACGGTGAGCTCGCCGGTCTTGAGATCGTCCTTGTACTCGGCGTCCCCGCGCCCGAGATCGAGCAGCTCCAGCCCCTCGGCGGCCGCGGCCTCCGCCATCCGCAGATGCAGGATCAGCCCCGGCGAGTACTTCGCGAACTCCACGTCGTACGCCGGGAACCAGCAGGCCAGCACCCGCCGCGACCGCAGCCCGAAGTGCGCGGCGATGGGCCGGCCGTCGTCGGCGTACAGCACACTCAGCGTCCCGGTGAGCCCCTCGGTCCGGGTGCCGGCGAGGTCGTCGACAAGACCGGCGATCCACCCCTGCGCGAAGCGATCGCGCCGCCCGGTGCGCCGGTACTGCGCGGACTTCCACTCCATGAGGGCCGCCAGCGCCTTCGGATCCCGCTCGTCGAAGACGAAGCGGGTGCCACCGCGCTGCCGCCCGAGCCGCCGCTCCTTGGCGAGGGTCGTCTTGAGGAATTTGGGCGACTCCTCGCGCAGCCGGCTCTCGTACGCCTCGTACCCCTTGGACACATCCATGACGGGCGACCCGAACCGCTCGGTGACATAAGGCTCGAAGGCCTCCTGCCCCTCCCCGGCAAGGTGATCGAACTCCAGCACCGAAAGCCCGCACTCCCGCAGCAGCCGCTCGGGCTCCCAGCTCACACCGGCCCGGTGCACCAGCCCCTGACAGTCGGAGACCCCGGCCCCGACGGCGACCCCGGCCCCGAGCGGCTGCTGCGGGAG
>NZ_JAAKZV010000347.1 GCF_011044975.1 Streptomyces coryli
AAGAGACAGCCTCCGCCGTGGTCCTAGCGCTGACGGCGGCGGAACTGCTGCTGCGGCACTGCGTGCGTCGTCTGGGGGGCGTAACGGGGGATGTCTTCGGGGCGCTGGCGGAGACGGCTGCGGTGACGGTGCTGGTGGTGCTTTCGCTGGGGTGACGGTCGGTGGTAGTCGGGCGGCTCTTCGATGCAGTGACGGCCGGCGGTGGCCGGGCGGCTCTTCTATGGAGTGACGGTCGGTCTGCCGGGCGGCGGTCGGGTGCATTGCGCCTGTGGCGCGGGCGGGCTACGGAGAGGGAAGGGGGCGGGGCGGCTTCAGTCTGCCGGGCGGCGGCCGCGCTCAGGCACCTGCGGCGCAACGAAAGCCGTCCGCCGCCGACCCACCCGCGCCAAAGGCGCGAAGGTGCGTACTCGCAGTTGGGCCCGGGCGCGCAATTGCGGGGCGGGCGCCGTACGATGCATCTGCCTTAAGGCACAGCCCAAAGCTCCCGTTACCGCCCGAGACGGAAATGGACACCCGATCGCCGTGACTGCTCTCACCCTTTCCACCTCCTCCGCCGCCACCATTCGTGCGGACGCCGTCGTCGTCGGTGTGGCGAAGGGCCCCAAGGGGCCCGTAGTCACCGGTGATGGCATTGATGCGATCGCCAAGAAGCTCGGTCCCGTCCTCGAGGCGCTCGGCGCGAGCGGTGGTGAGGGTGAGGTCACCAAGGTGCCGGCGCCCGATGGTGTGAAGGCGCCTGTCGTCGTTGCCGTCGGGCTCGGCAAGGAGCCCGAGAAGGGTGAGCGGTTCGACGCCGAGACCCTGCGCCGCGCCGCCGGTGCCGCCGCCCGCGCCCTCGCCGGCACCAAGAAGGCCGCCTTCGCGCTGCCCATCGAGGACGCCGACGACACTGGCGCCGTCTCCGAGGGCGTGCTGCTCGGCGCGTACGCCTTCACCGCCTACCGCGGTGCCGGCAACGCGGCCAACGGCAACGGCGTCAGGGACGCCAAGAGCAAGAAGAACGGCGCCAAGGACCCGCTCGCCGAGGCCGCCGTCCTCGGCGCGAAGCCGCGCGACAAGGAGCACAAGGCCGCCGCGCAGCGCGCCCTCGTCCTCGGCGCCGAGGTCAACCGGGCCCGCGACCTCATCAACATCCCCTCCAACGACCTCGACCCCGCCGCCTTCGCCGCCAAGGCGCAGGCCGCCGGCAAGGAGCACGGCTTCAAGGTCGAGATCCTCGACGAGAAGGCCCTCGCCAAGGGCGGCTACGGCGGCATTCTCGGCGTCGGCCAGGGCTCGCAGCAGCCGCCGCGGCTGGTCAAGCTCACCTACACGAGCTCCGGCGCGGACAGCACCGTCGCCTTCGTCGGCAAGGGCATCACGTACGACTCCGGCGGCATCTCGCTGAAGCCGGCCGGCCACAACGAGACGATGAAGTGCGACATGAGCGGCGCCGCCGCCGTGCTCGCCGCCGTCTCCGCCGCCGCGCAGCTGGGCATCGAGGCCAATGTGACCGGCTGGCTCGCGCTCGCCGAGAACATGCCGTCCGGGTCCGCCACCCGGCCCGGCGATGTGCTGACCATGTACAGCGGCAAGACGGTAGAGGTGCTCAACACCGATGCCGAGGGCCGCCTCGTCCTCGGCGACGCCCTCACCCGCGCCTCCGAGGAGAACCCCGACGCGATCGTCGACGTCGCCACCCTCACCGGCGCGATGGTGCTCGCCCTCGGCAACCGCACCTTCGGGATCATGGCGAACGACGACGTGTTCCGTACCCAGATCCACCAGATCGCGGAGGAGGCCGGCGAGCAGTCCTGGCCGATGCCGATGCCGGCGGAGCTGAAGAAGGGCATGGAGTCGCCGGTCGCCGACATCGCGAACATGGGCGAGCGGATGGGCGGCGGCCTGGTCGCCGGGCTCTTCCTGCAGGAATTCGTCGGCGAGGGCATCACCTGGGCGCACCTGGACATCGCCGGACCGGCCTTCAATACGAGCGCGCCGTTCGGCTACACCCCCAAGGGCGGCACCGGCTCCGCGGTCCGGACCCTCGTCGGCATCGCCGAGCAGGCGGCGGCCGGGGAGCTCGGCGGCTCCGTCTAGCCCCCGGACCCCCGCTGTCCGCGTTCCTCGCCAACAAGTGCGAAGATGGCTTCGGCAGGACAGGGCCCCGCTTAATCAGCGGCTGATGAAAAAGAGCCGCCGCGCCGGTCGGAACCCCGATCGGCGCAGCGCACACGCATGGAGGACGTGACGTGGCGAACGACGCCAGCACCGTTTTCGACCTGGTTGTTCTCGGAGGCGGTAGCGGCGGGTATGCCGCTGCCCTGCGCGGAGCCCAGCTGGGTCTTGACGTCGCCCTGATCGAGAAGGACAAGCTGGGCGGCACCTGCCTGCACCGCGGCTGCATCCCCACCAAGGCTCTGCTGCACGCCGGTGAGATCGCGGACCAGGCTCGGGAGTCCGAGCAGTTCGGCGTGAAGGCGACCCTCGACGGGGTCGACATGCCGGGGGTCCACAAGTACAAGGACGAGGTCGTCACCGGGCTGTACAAGGGCCTGCAGGGCCTGGTGGCCTCCCGGAAGATCACCTTCGTCAGTGGTGAGGGGCGGCTGTCCTCCCCCACCTCCGTCGATGTGAACGGCCAGCGGTACGAGGGGCGGCACATCCTCCTCGCTACGGGCTCGCAGCCGAAGTCGCTCCCGGGCCTGGTGCCCGACGGCGAGCGCATCATCACCTCCGAGCACGCGCTCACCCTCGACCGGGTGCCGAAGTCCGCGATCGTGCTGGGCGGCGGCGTCATCGGCGTCGAGTTCGCCTCCGCGTGGAAGTCCTTCGGGGCCGACGTGACGATCATCGAGGCGCTCAAGCACCTGGTCCCGGTAGAGGACGAGAACAGCTCGAAGCTGCTGGAGCGGGCCTTCCGCAAGCGCGGCATCAAGTTCAACCTGGGCACCTTCTTCGAGAAGGCCGAGAACACCGCCGACGGTGTGAAGGTCACGCTCGCGGACGGCAAGACCTTCGAGGCCGAGGTGCTGCTCGTCGCCGTCGGCCGCGGCCCGGTGTCCGAGGGCATGGGTTACGAGGAGGTGGGCGTGGCCATGGACCGCGGCTACGTCCTCACCGACGAGTACAAGCGCACGAACATCCCGACCGTCTCCGCCGTCGGTGACCTCACCCCGGTGCTGCAGCTCGCGCACGTCGGCTTCGCAGAGGGCATCCTGGTGGCAGAGCGACTGGCCGGACTCGACGTCGTGCCGATCGACTACGACGGCGTGCCCCGGGTGACGTACTGCCACCCCGAGGTCGCGTCCGTCGGGATCACCGAGGCGAAGGCCAAGGAGATCCACGGCGCCGACAAGGTTGTCGCTCTGAAGTACAACCTCGCGGGCAACGGCAAGAGCAAGATCCTCAAGACCGCGGGCGAGATCAAGCTCGTCCAGGTCAAGGACGGCCCCGTCGTCGGCGTACACATGGTGGGTGACCGGATGGGCGAGCAGGTCGGCGAGGCCCAGCTGATCTATAACTGGGAGGCGCTGCCGGCCGAGGTCGCGCAGCTCATCCACGCTCACCCCACCCAGAATGAGGCGCTCGGCGAGGCCCACCTGGCCCTGGCCGGCAAGCCGCTTCATTCGCACGACTAATCCAGGGCACGCAGAAGTCCGCACAGATCGTTAAGGAGCAACCGAAACCATGGCGGTTTCCGTAACACTGCCGGCGCTCGGCGAGAGCGTGTCCGAAGGCACTGTCACCCGCTGGCTCAAGGCCGAGGGTGAGCGCGTCGAGGCCGACGAGCCGCTGCTCGAGGTCTCGACCGACAAGGTCGACACCGAGATCCCGGCGCCCGCGTCCGGCGTCCTGGCCTCCATCAAGGTCGCCGAGGACGAGACGGTGGAGGTCGGCGCCGAGCTGGCCGTCATCGACGACGGCAGCGGCGCGCCCGCTGCCGCCCCCGCCCCGGCTGCTGAGGAGGCCGCTGCTCCGGCCGCGGCGCCCGCTGCCCCGGCTCAGGAAGCCCCGGCCGCTCCGGCCCAGGAGGCTCCGGCTCCGGCCGCCGCCCCCGCCGGTGGCGCCCAGGGCACCGACGTGACGCTGCCGGAGCTCGGCGAGTCCGTCTCCGAGGGCACCGTCACCCGCTGGCTGAAGTCGGTCGGCGAGGAGGTCGCGGTCGACGAGCCGCTGCTGGAGATCTCCACCGACAAGGTCGACACCGAGATCCCGTCGCCGGCCGCCGGCACGCTGCTGGAGATCCTGGTCGGCGAGGACGAGACCGCCGAGGTCGGCGCGAAGCTCGCGGTGATCGGCGCCGCGGGTGCGGCTCCCGCCGCGGCTCCGGCTCCGGCCGCCCCGGCTCCGGCGCAGGAGGCCCCGGCTGCTCCGGCCGCCCCGGCCCCGGCCGCCGACGGCGCGTACGTCACCCCGCTGGTGCGCAAGCTCGCCTCCGAGCATGGCGTCGACCTGAACTCGGTCAAGGGTTCCGGCGTCGGCGGCCGCATCCGCAAGCAGGACGTCATCGCCGCCGCCGAGGCCGCGAAGTCGGCCCCGGCCGCCGCTGCCGCCCCGGCCGCCGCCGCGCAGAAGAAGGCTCCGGCGCTGGAGACCGACTCGCTCCGCGGCCAGACGGTCAAGATGCCTCGCATCCGCAAGGTCATCGGCGACAACATGATGAAGGCCCTGCACGGCCAGGCGCAGCTGTCGTCCATGGTCGAGGTCGACGTCACCAAGATGATGAAGATGCGCGGCCGGGCGAAGGACTCCTTCGCGCAGCGCGAGGGCGTCAAGCTCTCGCCGATGCCGTTCTTCGTGAAGGCCGCCGTCCAGGCGCTGAAGGCCCACGCGGTCATCAATGCCCGGATCAACGAGGACGACGGCACGATCACCTACTTCGACACCGAGAACGTCGGTATCGCGGTGGACTCGGAGAAGGGCCTGATGACCCCGGTCATCAAGGGCGCGGGCGACCTCAACCTCGCCGGCATCGCGAAGCGGACCGCCGAGCTGGCGGGTGCCGTACGGGCGAACAAGATCAGCCCGGACGACCTCTCCGGCGCGACCTTCACCATCTCCAACACCGGCTCGCGCGGCGCGCTCTTCGACACGATCATCGTGCCGCCGAACCAGGTCGCGATCCTGGGCCTGGGTGCCACGGTGAAGCGCCCGGTCGTCATCTCCGACCCGGAGCTGGGCGACACGATCGCGGTCCGCGACATGGTCTACCTGACCCTGTCGTACGACCACCGCCTGGTGGACGGCGCCGACGCGGCCCGCTACCTGACGACGATCAAGCAGATCCTGGAGGCC
The DNA here is from genome assembly GCF_011044975.1 of Streptomyces coryli. GTDB lineage: Bacteria > Actinomycetota > Actinomycetes > Streptomycetales > Streptomycetaceae > Streptomyces > Streptomyces coryli. Next base: position 5,278 of record NZ_JAAKZV010000347.1, read on the forward strand.
GCGGAGTTCGAGACCGAGCTGGGTCTGTAAACACCGCAGCATCACGTACGGCGCCCCGCCCGGGACTTCCCGGGCGGGGCGCCGTATGTGATGGGTCCCGGAAATGCATTTACTGCGATCTCGTAGTATCCGATATCGTAGAACTCATGAACGCGCCACCCGACTCCCCCCTGCTCGCGCTGCAGCGCGCCACCCACGCCACGCTGCACGTCCTGGCCACCGAGCTCGCGGACCTCGGTCTGACCGCCGCCGAGATCAACGCCCTCGCCAACCTCGCCGACGGCCGCCCCCACACCGCCTCCGAGCTGGCCGCCGCGGTGGGCTCCCGCCCGACGACTCTGACCAGCGTGGTCGACCGGCTCGAGCGGCGCGGCCACGTCACCCGAGGCCCCCGCCCCGGCGACCGCCGCGCCGTGCAGATCGAGCTCACCGACTCCGGCCGCGCGGCCGCCGTGACGATCAGCGAGGCCGTCGCCGGGCTGGAGCGCCGCGCCCTCGACGGCCTGTCCCCTGCGGCGGTCGACGGCTTCCACCAGGTCGTACGGGCCCTGACGGAGGTGCGGGCATGACCGCGGCGACGCCCTTCGACGACCTGATGGCGGAGGTGATGTCCGCCGCCGACCGCTTCGCCCACCGCCAGCACGTCCACCTCACCTGGCTCACCGTCCGCCGCTACGGCACCGCGGCGGCGACGGAGCTGATCAGCGACGGCATCCAGCGCACGGCCCGCTACGCCGGCGCCCCGCAGAAGTACAACGCCACCGTCAGCCGCGCCTGGGTCGAACTCGTGGGCCACCACGCCGAGGAGACAGCGGACACCGACTTCGACGCCTTCGCCGAACAGCACCCGGCGCTGCTCGACAAGCGCCTCCTCACCCGCTTCTACCACCCGGCGACGCTGGCGAGCCCGGAGGCCCGTACCGGCTGGGCGGAGCCGGACCGGGCGCCTTTCCCCTGGTATCAGCAGGTACGGCGATAGCCCACCGACGGCAGATACGTCTCCCAGTCCGCCCGCGACAGCCCGCCCCCCGCCCGCTCGCACAC
>NZ_JAAKZV010000348.1 GCF_011044975.1 Streptomyces coryli
GACGCGGGGGCGGGCCGTGGGGACGTCCCGGGCGACGTCGTGCGGCTGCCCGCGGAGTCGCTGCCCGTACGGGCGGAGGCGGAGGCCGCGGTCGTCGGCGCCTCCCTGGCCGCCGTGGCCGCGGCGGTGGAGCTGGCGGGCCGGGGCCGGGAAGTGGTGCTGCTGGCGCCGGGCTTCAGCCTGGGCACGGAGCTCACGGCGGCGAACCGGCCGTGGGTGTCGGTGCCGACTACGGCGAACCGGCCGGGGGCGACCGTGCCGGAGGAGGCGGCTGAACGCGAGCTGCTGTGGCCTCTGCTGGGGGCGGATGCCCGGCCGGGTGCCGTCGTGCCGCTACGCCCGGCGGCGCTGAAGCTGCACCTGGAGGACGCGCTGCTGGGATCGGGCGCGCAACTGCTGTACGGCGTGCGGGTGGTGGGGGCGTACGGTGCGGCGGCATACGGCGGCGGAGGCGGGCCCGTGGCACCCGGCGGTGGACGTGGCTCTACGGGCCTCATCCTGGCGGACGCCGGCGGTCGTGGCCTGGTCCGGTGCGACGTCGTGCTCGACGGCAGCGCGTCAGGGGACGTGACCCGTACGGCAGACCAAGGCACGGCCGCGCCGCATCCCGCAGCGCGGGTTTCGTTGAGGACCGCCGTGTGGAGCGTGGAATTCGACGGCGTGAAGGCCTCTGCGGAGACGGCCGGCCGGCACGCGGCTGCCACGGACATCCGCTTGATCGACGGCTGCCGTGGCCCCGGCCACGTGTACGGCCTCTTCGCCGTGGAGGGCGGCCGCCGCCAGGCGGTGCGGGCGGCAGGTCAACTACTCAGCAAACACCCGGACTTCACGGGCGCGACCATCGGCGCGGTCGGCCGCGAGCCGCTGGCGGGCCCGTACACGATGCCACGCGGCCTAGCTTCGGCAACCGAAGGAGGGCAGCAGGCCGAGCCCGTCGTACGGACGCTGCCGCACCCCGCACACCGTAGGCCTCAATCGCCGCGGCTTCGTCACCCTCGGCGCCGCCGCGGCCGTCGCCCTCGGCCTGCGCCCGCAGAGCGCCATCGCCGTACCGGCCGCGAAGGGCATCGACGACGACTGGCTCAAGAAGATCGCCGCGCCCGGCAAAGCCACCGAGTACCGCAGCCCCGCCGCCCTCGCCAACATCGGCATGCCCGTGGGCGGCGTCGCCGCCGGACAGGTCTATCTCGCCGGCGACGGCCGACTATGGCTGTGGGAGGTCTTCAACCCGGACGCGTTCCCGTACGGGGGCGCCGACTGGCAGGGCGTGCACTACGCCGACCCGATCAAGCAGCAGAGCCCGTTCAAGAGCGGCTTCGCGCTGCGCTGGGACGGGCCGTCCAAGGGCACCAAGTCCCTGGATTCCGACGGCTTCACGGACGTCACCTTCCAGGGGCGCTACCCCGTCGCGACCATCTCCTACGCCGACCCCGCCGCCCCCGTCGCCGTCACGCTGCAGGCCTACTCGCCCTTCGTCCCCACCGCCACCGCCGACTCCTCCCTCCCGGCGACCGTCCTCGAGTACACGCTCAAGAACACAAGCACCGAGACCGTCACCGCCAAGCTGCTCGGCTACGCCGAGAACCCGGTATGCGTGCGCAGCCGCAAGGCGCAGCCCGTAATCCTGACTGCCGCCCCATTCGCCGCAGGCGGCGCCACCGGCGTGCAGCACTCCGCCAAGCCCGGCGCCCAAGCTGAACCACCCCGCGAGGAAATCGTTTTCGAGGACTGGGAGCGCACGGACTACGGCGCCGACTGGACCGTCTCCGGCACCGCCTTCGGCGCCGGACCCGTCACCGAGGCCGAGTGCCCGGACTACTTCAAGCGCGAGGGCGCCCTCAACATCACCGGCTCCCGCTTCGTCACCTCGCACCACTTCCGCGCCGGCGGCGACGCGGGCGCGGCCGACGACGCCAAGGGCAAGCTGGTCAGCAAGCCCTTCACGGTCAGCCGCCGGTACGTGGCCGTGAACACCGGCGGCGGCAACCAGACGGGCAAGGCCTGCGTGAACGTCATCGTCGACGGCAAGACCGTCGCCACCTTCACCGGCCGCAATACGGAGACCCTGAGCCCCCGCGCGTACGACATCAGCGCCTACGAGGGCAAGCAGGCGACGATCGAGATCGTCGACGAAGCCACCGGCGGCTGGGGCCACATCAACGTCGACCGGATCTGGTTCACCGACGAGCCGGTCGGCGCGAAGCCGATGGCCGAACTCACCGACAACGGCACCTTCGCCGTCGCGGCCGCCCACCCCGATGCCGAGGTCCGCCCCTCCATAGCCGACTGGTCGACCCCCGCCGCCCTCTTCGACTCCGCGGACGCCCCGGCCGAGGCCGACGGCGGCCGCACCACGGTCACCGGCACCGTCACCGTCCCGGTCACCCTCGCCCCCGGCGAGGAGAGGCTCGTCCGCTACGTCCTCTCCTGGCACTTCGACCTGGTCGACCGCAAGCTCTTCGGCTACCTCACCGGCGCCGACCAGCTCCGCCGCCACTACGGCACCCGCTTCAAGGACGCACGCGACGTCGCCGCCGTCATCGGCACCCGCGGCGCGGAACTCGCCACCGCCACCCACCAGTTCGTCCGCACCTGGTACGAGGACTCGACCCTCCCGCAGTGGTTCCTGGAACGCACCCTCGTCCCCGCCTCGACCGCCGCCACCTCCACCGTGCACCGCTTCCAGGACGGCCGCTTCTACGCCTGGGAGGGCATCTACTGCTGCGACGGCACCTGCACCCACGTCTGGAACTACGCCCAGTCCCTCGCCCGCCTCTTCCCCGACCTGGAGCGCGACACCCGCGAGCGGGTCGATTACGGCATCGCCTTCCACGCGGACACCGGCGCCATCGACTACCGCGGCGAGGCGGCCAAGCACGTCGCGCACGACGGCCAGTGCGGCAACGTGCTGCGCACGTACCGCGAGCACCTGATGTCCAAGGACAACGCCTTCCTCACCCGGGTCTGGCCGAAGGCGAAGAAGGCGACGGAGTACCTGATCGGCGCGGACGGCTCCGACCAGGACGGCGTCCTGGAGGGCGAGCAGTACAACACCCTGGACGCGTCGTGGTACGGGGAGATCCCCTGGATCAGCGGCCTGTACATCGCCGCCCTGCACGCCGCCGCGGCGATGGCCGACGACATGCACGACACCGCCTTTGCCTCCAAGTGCCGGGAGCTGGCGGCAAAGGGGACCGCCCAACTCGACGCGAAGATGTGGAACGCGGAGTACGGCTACTTCGAGCAGCTGATCGACCCGGCGCACGCGGGCGCGATCAACTCCAACCGCGGCTGCCACATCGACCAGATGTACGGCCAGACCTACGCCTTCCAGCTCGGCCTGCCCCGGGTCTTCCCGGAACAGAAGGCGAGGACGGCCCTGACCAACATGTACAAGAACAACTTCCTCCCCGACGCCCAGGCGTACAAGGACGAGTCCGGGATCCCGGGCGGCCGCGTCTACTCGACCGAGGGCGAAGCCGGCACCCTCCTCTGCACCTGGCCCTTCGGCGGCTCCGATACGGCACCGGGCGACGGCGAGCCGTTCGCGATCGGCTACTTCAACGAGGTGTGGACGGGCCTGGAGTACCAGTTCGCGGCGCAGCTGATGGCCGAGGGCATGACGGACCAGGCGCTTGCGGTGACCCGGGCGGTGCACGACCGCCACTCCGCCGAGAAGCGCAATCCGTACAACGAGATCGAGTGCTCCGACCACTACGCCCGCGCGATGATGAGCCACGCGGTGTACCTGGCGGCGCTGGGCTTCGAGTACCACGGCCCGCGCGGCCACCTCGGCTTCGCGCCGAAGCTGGACGCGGACGACTTCGCGGCGGCGTTCACATCGGCGGAGGGCTGGGGCCTGTACCGGCAGACGCGCACGACGACGTCGGTGCGGAGCGAGGTGGAGGTGCGTTACGGGACGCTGCGGCTGGCCTCGCTCGCGGTGCCGGCGGACGCGACCCGGGCCACCGTCTCGAAGCGGGGCGCGAACGGCCGTACGGCGAAGGTCGCGGTGCGGAAGGTGAAGGCGGCCGACGGGCGCACCGTGGTCACGCTCGGCGAGGCGATCACGCTGCACGCCGGGGACGCGCTGGTGGTGACGGTGCGATGAGCGTGCTGTTCGCGGCGGTCGGCGGCTTCCTCGGGGCGGGGAAGACGACGACGCTGGTGGCGCTGGCGCGGGCGCTGGAAGCCCGCGGGCGGCGGGTGGCGATCATCACGAACGACCAGGGCGAGGACCTCGTCGACACGATGGTGGCGGACGCCGCGGCCGAGGTCACCGGCGGCTGCTTCTGCTGCCGCTTCGAGGACCTGCTGGCGGCGGCCGCGCGCTGTGTGGAGGAGCGCCGGGCGGACGTCATCCTGGCGGAGGCGGTGGGCAGTTGCACCGACCTGCAGGCCACGGTGGTGCGTCCGCTCAGCCGCCTGTACGGGGACCGCTTCGCGGTGGCGCCGCTGGTGACGGTGGTGGACCCGGCGCGGTTCACGGCGCTGGCGGCGGCTGGGGATGTGGATCTGGCGTATCTCTTCGACCGGCAGGTGGAGGAGGCGGATGTGGTGGCGCTGAACAAGGCGGATGCGGGCGGTGGCGGTCCGGTGCGGGAGGCGCTGGGGGCGCTGCATCCGGGCAAGCGGGTGGTGGAGTATTCGGCGCGTACGGGGGAGGGGCTGGGGGCGCTGGTCGACGTGCTCACTTCGGAGGCGCCGGGGACGGACCGGGACATGCCCATCGACTACGACCGCTACGCCGCCGCGGAGGCGGAACTGGCATGGCTGAACCACGCGGTCGAGATCCGGGCGGACACCGGCTTCGCGTCGGCCCGCTGGGCGGAGGTACTGCTCGGGGAGCTGGCGGGGCGGGGCTGGGTGGTCGGGCACGTGAAAGTGCTGCTGACCGCGGAGAGTGGGACGACCAAGGCGAGCGCGGTCGGCGACGGCGTCGCGATCTCCGTCGACGCCGACGGCGGCCGGATGCGCCGCGCTCACGCCCGTATCAACGCCCGCGTGGCGGCCCCGCCCGCGGAGCTGGACGCGGCCCTACGGGCGGCGCTCGCCGCGGCCGACGACGCGACCGGCGCTACGAGCCGGGCCGAGCGCCCGCCCGCCTCCTTCGCGCCGTCCTACCCGCGCCCGGTGCACCGGCTGCCCGCGTAACCGCGCGTCCATCGGGCGCCCCGTGCACCGGCTGCCCGCGTAGCAACCCCGCCCGCCCCCACTCACCGCAGCTTGGCGACGAACTCGCCGAGCTTCGTCATCATCCGCTCCGCCTGCTGCTCCACGCTCAGCGACTCCTCGAAGCGCCCGCCCGGCGCCGGCTGCTTGATCCCGCGTACGTAAAGCGAGCAGGCCAGGTCCGTGCACATGTGCAGCCCGACGGAGTCGCCGGCGCGGCCCTTGCGGGCGACGAGCAGCGAGACGCCGTTGCCCGGATGTGTCGTAAAGCACAGCGAGCACATGCTGCGATGCAGAAAGCCGCGCTGCTTCGACGGGAAGCGGAAGGCGACGCCGAGCTCCTCCGTGACGAGGTAGCTGCGGTCGGGCGCGCGTGGATCGCGCCAGCCGAGAAAGTCGAGGTCGTCCCAGGGCTGGGCGGCGAGATCCGGCAGGTTGAGACGCTTGGCCTCGCCCTTCGTGCAGTTGATGAAGGATGAGCGGATCTGTGCTTCGGTCAGTGGTTCCATAAGTGCATTAGGCCATTGGCTAGGGTTCCTAGGAAAGGTATTTTCGCATGGCGCGGGCTGGGCTGACGACCGAGCGGGTGGCGCTGGCCGCCGCGGACCTCGCGGACGAGGTGGGCCTCGACGCCCTCACCGTCTCCGCGCTGGCCCGCCGCCTGGGCGTACGGGACGCGAGCCTGTACTCGCACGTGAAAAGCCTCCACGACCTGCGGATGCGGGTGGCAGTCCTGGCGGCGGCCGACTTCGCCGAGCGGCTGGCACCCGAGCTGGCGGGCCGGGCGGGCGCGGACGCGCTGACCGCTTTCGCGACCGTCTACCGCTCCTTCGCCCTGGAGCGCCCCGGCCGCTACGCAGCCACCCAGCTCCCACTGGCCGACGGCTACACCTCCCCGGCAGGCGAGCGCGCGATCGAGATGACGTACCAAATGCTCCGCGACGGCTACGCCCTGGAGGAGCCGGACCTGACGGACGCGGTCCGCCTCCTCCGCAGCACGCTGCACGGCTATGCGGACCTGGAGCTGAAGGGCGGCTTCGGCCATCCGCGGGAGGTGGAGCGATCGTGGGCCCAGGCTGTGCGGGCGCTGCACGTGGCCCTGACGAACTGGCCGTGCCCGCCCACCCGCGGCGCCCGTCCGCACTGAC
>NZ_JAAKZV010000349.1 GCF_011044975.1 Streptomyces coryli
CTCGCGGGGGAGGGGCCCGTGGAGACTCGGGAGGGTCCCTCGGAGACCTGGGCGATACGCGTCGGCCTTGGGTGGCCGGAGGGGCTGCCCGACGGTGGGCGGCATGGCTTCCTGCCGGAGCACCGGGAGCGGCTGGAGGCGGCGCTGCCGGCGATGGCGGAGCGGCTGGCGCAGGCTGTGGGTGGCGCCCCCGCCGAAGGCGGGCCACGGGTGCTCCGCGCCGAGGGCGAGCCAGCCGCATTCCGCGCCGAAGGCGAGCCAGCCGCATTCCGCGCCGAAGGCGAGCCAGCCGCATTCCGCGCCGAAGGCGAGCCTCCCGTGTTCCGCGCCGAAGGCGCCCCGCGCGTCCTCGTCCTCGGCACCGAAGAGCTCATGTACGCACCCCTGCGCCTCGCCTGCGCTCTCCAAGCGCATCTCGGCGACGACGCGGAGATACGGTTCTCCACCACCACCCGCTCGCCCGTCCTCGCCGTCGACGATCCCGGGTACGCGATCCGTACCCGACTCGCCTTCCCGGCCCACGACCACCCCGACGACGGGCCCGGCGAGCGCTACGCCTACAACGTCGCGGGCAGCGGCTTCGACACCGTCGTCGTCGTGACCGATGACGCCGCCGACACCGAGCAGCTGCACGCCCGCGGTGGGCTCCTGCACCGCCTCGCCGAGCACACCGGTCAGGTGCTGCTCGCCGCCGTCCCGTCCCATCGCCCGCTGCCGCACGCACTCCGCGGGCCGGAGTTCTCCTCCTACGCCCCCGACGAAGTCGGCTGGCTCCTCAAGGACCTCTCCGACGTCAGCCTCGAGGCCCCCACCGAGGAGCGCGAGGAGGCCATCCAGCAGGGCGGCGCGCACTACGCCGAGTCGCTGCCCGTCGAGTACCAGCCGAGCGCCGCCTACCAGGAGCTCTTCCACAGCGCCCTCGACGCCTCCGCGCCCCGCATCGCCCGCGCCGTGGCCACCGTCACCGAGACCGTCCTCGCCGAGCGGTCGCCGCACCCCGTGCTCGTCTCGCTCGCCCGCGCCGGCACCCCGGTCGGCGTGCTGATGCGGCGCTGGGCGCGGCACGCGCACGGCATCGACGTGCCGCACTACGCCGTCTCCATCGTCCGCGGGCGCGGCATCGACGCCACCGCGCTGGACTGGCTGGCCCGCCGCCACGACCCGGCCGACGTGGTCTTCGTGGACGGCTGGACCGGCAAGGGCGCGATCACCCGGGAGCTCGCCGAGGCGCTGCACGAACACCCCGGCTTCGACCCCCGCATCGCCGTCCTCGCCGACCCGGGCCGCTGCGTCGATACGTACGGCACCCGCGAGGACTTCCTCATCCCCTCCGCCTGCCTCAACTCCACCGTCTCCGGGCTCATTTCGCGCACCGTGCTGCGCGCGGACCTGGCCGGGCCCGGCGAGTTCCACGGCGCGAAGTTCTATCGCGAGCTGGCCGGCGCCGACCTCTCCGGACACTTCCTCGACGCGATCTCCGCGCACTTCCCGGACCCCGGGGACGTACGCCCCATGCCGGACACCGCGGAGCGCAAGCCCACCTGGGAGGGCTGGGCCGCGGTCGAGCGGATCAGCGAGGCTTACGGGATCCATGACGTGAACCTCGTCAAGCCGGGCGTCGGCGAGACCACCCGCGTGCTGCTGCGCCGCGTCCCGTGGCGGGTGCTCGTCCGGCGCGGCGCGGGCGCCGATGTCGAGCACGTCCGCCTGCTCGCCGAGCAGCGCGGCGCCCCGGTCGAGGAGGCCGACGGGCTGCCGTACACGTGCGTCGGGCTGATCCACCCCAAGTACACGCGCGGCGCCACCGGCGCCGACGGAAAGGCCGCCGCCCAGTGACAGCCGCCATGGTCGCCAGCGACCTCGACCGCACCCTCATCTACTCGGCCGCCGCCCTGGAGTTGACCCTCCCCGACGCCGAGGCGCCCCGCCTCCTCTGCGTCGAGGTGTACCAGGGCAAGCCGCTCTCCTTCATGACCGAGGCCGCCGCCGCGCACCTTGAAGCACTGCCCGGCGCCTTCGTGCCCGTCACCACCCGCACCCGCGCCCAGTACGCCCGCGTGCACCTCCCCGGCCCGCCCCCACGCCACGCGATCTGCGCCAACGGCGGGCACCTCCTCGTCGACGGCGTCTCCGACCCGGGCTGGCAGGCGACGGTCCGGGACGCCCTCGACGCCGGCTGCGCGCCCCTCGCCGAGATCCGCGCGCACCTGGCCCGTATCACCGCGGACGTCCCCTGGCTGCGCAAGCAGCGCACCGCGGAAGGGCTTTTCGAGGTGCTGGTCGTCGAGCGGGCCGAGCTCCCCGAGGCCTGGGTCAAGGACTTCGCCGGCTGGGCGGACGCGCGCGGCTGGACCGTATCGCTGCAGGGGCGCAAGCTCTACGCCGTGCCGCGCCCGCTCACCAAGAGCGCCGCGCTGGCCGAGCTCGTCCGCCGTACGGGCGCGGGGACCGTGCTCACCGCGGGCGACTCCCTCCTCGATACGGACCTCCTCCTCGCCGGCGACCGCGGCTGGCGGCCGGGCCATGGCGAGCTCGCCGACCAGGGCTGGACCGCGCCGCACGTCACCGCCCTCGCCGAGCGCGGCGCGGCCGCGGGCGAGCGGATTCTGCGCGACATGGCGGCGGCGGCCCTGGCAGGATCCCAGGCATGACTACTCCCGCCGCCCGCGACAAGCGTCCCGACCAGACCGCCGAGCTCTACCAGTACGTGCTCGACCACAACCCGCCGCTGGACAGCGTGCAGCGCGAGCTGGTCGAGCTCACCCAGGCCCGCTTCCCGGACGCCGCCGGGATGCAGTCGGCGCAGGAGCAGGGGCCGCTGCTGGCCTTCCTGGTCCGGCTGATCGGCGCCAGGCGGGTGGTCGAGGTCGGCACGTTCACCGGCTTCTCGTCGCTGTCGATGGCGCAGGCGCTACCGCCCGCGCCCGACGGGCAGCTGATCGCCTGCGACGTGTCGGAGGAGTGGACCGCGTACGCCCAGGAGGCCTGGGAGAAGGCCGGCGTCGCCGACCGCGTCGAGCTGCGCATCGGCCCGGCGCTGGACACGCTGCGTGCCCTGCCGACCGAGCCGCACATCGACCTGGCGTATCTGGACGCGGACAAGAAGGGCTATATCGCGTACTGGGAGGAGCTGGTCCCGCGGCTGCGCCCCGGCGGCCTGATCGTCGCGGACAACGTGCTCTACCACGGCGACGTCGTCGACCCGCAGGCGGTGGCCGGCGGCGCAGCAATCCGGGCGTTCAACGACCATGTGGCCGCTGACGCCCGGATGGAAGCGGTGCTGCTGACCGTCGCGGACGGCCTCACGCTGGCGCGTAAGCGCTGAGCGCTAGGCAGCCCGCGTGTGCTCCCGGTCCTCCGCGAGCGCGCGCTCGGGATTGCGGGTGCGCCAGTACGGGTTGTCGTGTGGCAGACCGCCGCTGACGCGTCCGTACATCCCGAAGGTCAGTAGCAGGAGACCCACGATGAAGCTGAAGATGACGTTCGGCATGCGGAAGGCCAGGATGTTCCAGCTGGTCTCCATCACCGCCAGGTTGGCGAAGCCGCTGAGCAGGAACGCCGCGCCCAGGACCATGTTGAGCGTGGAGGCGAAGTTGCCGCCGCGGTACGCGCCGTAGAGCAGCAGCAGCCCGACGGCGATCGAGAGGGTGGACAGCGCGCCGTTGGTGTTCAGCCCCATGGTGGTGTCGCCCTCGCGGGAGAAGAACCACACGCGGTTGAAGAGACCGAGCACGCCGAAGACCAACAGCCCGAGGCCGGCGACGCCGGCACCGGCGCGGTAGACGGTGGACAGGGCGTGGTCCTGCGGCAGGTGCTCGTCGAGCTTCGTACGGTGCGCGAGGCTGCCGAACTGCACGCCGCGCTCGTGCAACGCGTCGCGCGCGCCGAGCACCGGCCCGGTCGGCGCGCCCGCGAGCGGATGCGGGGTGCCGTCCGAGGGATAGGGGGAATGCGTGGCCATGGCTCCGACCTCCTAGGTGGGAGAGAGAGGCCGTACGTACCCTCAGCATCAGCCCGGGGTGCGGAGACGAGCAAATTGTCCGTTACGTACCGTGAGCGGGGCCGCCGGTCCGGTTACCGGCGGTGGCGGCCCCGCTATCCTGTGGCCATGCCTCGCTACGAGTATCGCTGCAGGTCGTGCGGCACGACCTTCGAGCTGAACCGGCCGATGTCCGAGTCCTCCGCACCGGCGTCCTGCCCCGAGGGCCACGGCGACACGGTGAAGCTGCTGTCCACGGTCGCGGTGGGCGGGGTGGCGGCGGCCGGTCCTTCCGCTGCCCCGGCCCCGCAGGGCGGTGGCGGGTGCTGCGGCGGGGGCTGCTGCTCGTAAGGGAGCTTTACGGGTCTAGGCCCGCCCGCTCATCTCGTTCCTGATCGTCTGGACCACCCGCGCGACCGTCTCGCGGATCGCCTCGGTCTCGGTGAGGAAGTGCCAGTAGTCCGGGTGCCGGCCGGTGAGGCCGGCGACGGCGCGGTCCAGGCGCTCGACGGACTGGTCCAGTGGCTGCGCGTGCCGCGGGTCCGGGTTCGCGCGGCCGGTCATCGCCAGCCGCTGGGCGTCGCGGATGGCGAAGCGGGTCTTCTCGACCTCGGTGGTGTGGTCCTTCTGCACCTCGTTGAGGCGGCGGAGGCGGTCGCCGGCGGCGGTGACGGCCTCGTCGGTGTCGTTGAGCAGCGCCCGTACGGTGCCGAGCAGGGCGGTGGCGTCCGGCCAGCGCTGGTCGCTGCGGGCCCGGGAGGCCTCGCGGATCTTCTCCTCGGCCTGCGCCACGGCCTGCTTCGCCTGCTCGGGTACGGACTGCAGATCCTGCCAGCAGGCCATCGCGAACCGCCGCCGCAGCTCGCTCAGAATCGGCGTCACGCCCTCGGCCCTGGTGGCCAGCGCCTGCGCCCGCGTACGCAGGCTGACCAGCCGCTTGTCCATGTCCGCGGCCTTCTTCGGCAGCTGCTCGGCCTCCCCGCACAGCGCCTCCGCCGTGCGCTGCACCTCGACCGCGCGGTGGATCGTTTGCGGTACGCCATGCCGCCCGGCGCCCTCGTTGAGCTTGGTCAGCTCGGGGCCGAGGGCGGCGAGCCGGGCGGCGAGGTCGTCGGCCTTGAAGCCCTGGGCCCGTACCGCGTCGAGGGCGTTGCTGGCCGCGAGCAGCCCCTGCCGGGCGCGCTCGACGGCGGGCGCGAGGCGGGCGAGCTGGGTCTCGGCGTCCTGGAGCAGGGGGCCGAGGGAGTGCGCGAAGTGGTTGAGGTCGGCGCGGATGCGCTCGAGCTCGTTGGTGGCCTGCTGCAGCTCCTGCCGCGCCTGGGCGGCGGTCCCCGGGGCGAGGTCGTCCCGGTCCAGGTCATGCGCGTCTACGGCGGTGATGTAGGCCTGGCTGGCGCGGTCGATCCGCTGCCCGAGGGTGGCGAAATCCTGCTCCACGCGCCGGGCCGCGGGCGAGTCGTCCACGGCGGCGATGGTCTCGATGGAGATCTTGAGGTCGCGCTGCGCGGTGTCCAGCTCGTAGAACGCATTCGCCGCCGCATCCCGCGCCGCCTGCGCCTCGGCCCGCGCATTCTCGCCGCGGTCACCGCCGCCCCAGCCCCAGCGCCTGGTGCCGTGTGTCGTCAAAGTCCGTCCACTCCCCGTCGCGCTCGCCCACCGCCCGGCGCTGCCCATTGTCCCACCGCTGTGGCTGGAACCTAGAGGCTTGGGAGGGGGCTGTCCGCATGTGAGACGGCGATCACGCCCGGGGGCGTCAGCTGGCGGCCTGCCGCACGAGCGCGCTGATCGTCTTCTCCTCCGCGGCCGTCAGCTTCGTGAGGCCGAAGGCGGTCGGCCACATGTTGCCGTCATCGAGATTCGCGGGGTCGTTGAAGCCGAGGGTCGCGTAGCGCGCCTTGAACTTCGACGCGGCCTGGAAGAAGCAGACGACCTTGCCGTCCTTGGCGTAGGCGGGCATCCCGTACCAGAGCTTCGGCGCCAGCTCGGGCGCGCTCTCCTTGACGATCGCGTGGATCCGCTCGGCGAGCACCCGGTCCTCGTCCGGCATCTCCGCGATCTTCTCGAGCAGCGCCGCCTCGGCGTCGGCCTTGGTCTTACGGGCCCCGCGGCGGGTGGCCTTGACCTCCTGCGCGTGCTCCTTCATGGCGGCGCGCTCTTCTTCGGTGAAGGCGGACTGCTGCGATTCCTTGGCCATGGCCGGCTCCCTGTGTCGGTGGATTCCTGGGTTTCTGGTGCGCTCTTCACGTTAGGGAGCGGTGGCCTGGATGGCTTCTCGAAAACTGACTGGGTGGTGGGCTGTCTCTTATA
>NZ_JAAKZV010000034.1 GCF_011044975.1 Streptomyces coryli
GCGCTGGAGGGGGTGGGCCGGGCGGCGGAGGCCGTACGGGCCGATGCGGATCCCGCGTCGGGGAAGGTGGCCTTCGGGTTTCTGCACACGCTCGGGCCGGAGACGGTGCCGGAGTTGATCCGGGAGTTCCGGGTGGAGCATCCGCGGGTGCGGTTCACGCTCGTACAGAACTATGGGGAGTGGCTGATCGAGCGGCTGCGGGGCGGCGAGCTCGATCTGTGTCTCGCCTCGCCGGTGCCGGATGCGCCGGATCTGGGCGTGAAGCGGCTGGCGGAGCAGCGGCTGCGGCTGGTGGTGCCGGACGACCACCGGCTGGCGGCGCGCAAGCGGGTGCGGCTGGCGGAGGCGGCCGGGGAGGCGTTCGTGACGCTGGAGCCGGGTTACGGGATGCGGCGGATCACGGATGACCTGTGCGAGCAGGCGGGGTTCAAGCCGCGGATCGCCTTCGAGGGCGAGGAGGCCGAGACGCTGCGCGGGCTGGTCGCGGCGGGGCTGGGCGTCGCCTTGCTGCCGCCGCCCGCGGTGCCGCGGCCGGGGGTGGTGGAGCTGACGGTGTCGGCGCCGCGGGCGGTGCGGGAGATCGGGGTGGCGTGGAAGGTGGGGCATGCGGAGACGCCGCCGGTGGCGGCGTTCCGGCGGTTTCTGCTGGGGCGGCGGGGGCAGTTGCTGGCGGCGTGAGGGCGCCCGCGCCCCGGTATGCGCAACGCGGCCCGCTGTGATGCGTATCCACAGCGAGCCGCGTCGGGTCGGTCGGGTCAGGTCAGGTCAGGTCAGCCGATGCGGTCCAGCACCACCGGGTTCGGCTCGTACGAAGTCCCTGCCGGGCCGATGTCGTACGAGTCCGTCAGGGCCTGCTGCGCATAGTCGAACTTCTCCGGGGTGTCCGTGTGCAGGGTCAGCAGCGGCTGGCCCGCGGTCACCGACTCCCCCGGCTTGGCGTGGAGTTCGACGCCCGCGGCGGCCTGGACCGGGTCTTCCTTGCGGGCGCGGCCCGCGCCCAGGCGCCAGGCCGCGACGCCGACCGCGTAGGCGTCCAGGCGGGTCAGGACGCCGGAGGTCGGGGCCGTTATCACCTGTGTCTCCCGGGCCGTCGGGAGGGCGGCGTCCGGGTCGCCGCCCTGGGCCGCGATCATGCGGCGCCAGGCGTCCATCGCCGAGCCGTCCGCCAGGGCCTTTGCCGGGTCGGCGTCCTTCAGGCCTGCCGCGTCGAGCATTTCGCGGGCCAGGGCGAGGGTCAGTTCCACCACGTCGGACGGGCCGCCGCCCGCCAGGACCTCGACCGACTCGCGGACTTCGAGGGCGTTGCCCGCCGTCAGGCCGAGCGGGGTGGCCATGTCCGTAAGCAGGGCTACGGTCTTGACGCCGTGGTCCGTGCCCAAGCCCACCATCGTGCGGGCCAGTTCGCGGGCGTCGTCGATGTTCTTCATGAAGGCGCCGGAGCCGACCTTCACGTCGAGGACCAGCGAGCCGGTGCCCTCGGCGATCTTCTTCGACATGATGGACGAGGCGATCAGGGGGATGGACTCCACCGTGCCCGTCACGTCCCGCAGCGCGTAGAGCTTCTTGTCCGCGGGCGCCAGGCCGTCGCCTGCCGCGCAGACCACCGCGCCTACGTCCCGCAGCACCGCCAGCATCTCGTCGTTGGAGAGCAGGGCGCGCCAGCCGGGGATGGACTCCAGCTTGTCGAGGGTGCCGCCGGTGTGGCCGAGGCCGCGGCCGGAGAGCTGCGGGACGGCCGCGCCGCAGGCGGCGACCAGCGGGGCGAGCGGCAACGTGATCTTGTCGCCGACGCCGCCCGTCGAGTGCTTGTCCGCCGTCGGGCGGGGCAGCGACGAGAAGTCCATCCGCTCGCCGGAGGCGATCATCGCCGCCGTCCAGCGGGCGATCTCGTCGCGCTCCATGCCGTTGAGGAAGATGGCCATCGCCAGCGCCGACATCTGCTCGTCGGCGACCTCGCCGCGGGTGTACGCGTCGATGACCCAGTCGATCTGCTCGTCCGTCAGCCGGGCGCGGTCGCGCTTGGTGCGGATTACGGAGATCACGTCCATGGCTGCCATGGTTACGGCTTCATCCTCTCCAGGTCGGCCGGGCCGAAGGCCTCCGGCAGCAACTCCCCCAGCGTGCGCACGCCATTGGGAGTGTCGATCAGCAGGTCGTCGCCGCCGTGCTCGTAGAGCAGCTGACGGCAGCGGCCGCACGGCAGGATGATGTCGCCGGCGCCGTTCACGCAGCTGAAGGCCGCCAGCCTGCCGCCGCCCGTGGCGTGCAGCTGCGACACCAGGCCGCACTCCGCGCACAGCGCCACGCCGTACGCGGAGTTCTCCACATTGCAGCCGCTGACCGTCCGGCCGTCGTCGACCAGCGCGGCCGCGCCGACCGGGTAGTTCGAGTACGGGGCGTACGCGCGGGCCATGACGGCCCGCGCCTCTTCGCGCAGCTCGGTCCAGTTGACCGGCCGCGTCGCGTCCGGCAGGTCGGCCGCCGTCATCCGCCCTCGCCCTTGCGGTACGGGCGGCCGTTGGCCTTGGGCATCCGCAATCGCTGCGAGGACAGCGCCAGCACCAGCAGCGTGGTGATGTGGGGGGCGAACGACACGAACTGGCTGGGCACCTCGTCGACCGCCAGGTACCACCACAGCAGCAGCGCCGCGACGGCCGCGCCGACGACGGCGGGGATGTACTTCTTCCGGAGCGCCTGCCAGACGACCGCGGCGACCAGCAGCACGACGATGAAGAGCAGCAGGGCGTGCACGTTTTCGCCGCCGGAGCGGACGTTGAGGCTGTCCGTATAGCCGAAGAGGAGTGCGCCCAGCGCCAGGCCGCCCGGCATCCAGTTGCCGAAGATCATGGCGGCGAGGCCGATGTAGCCGCGGCCGCCGGTCTGGCCCTCCTGGTAGATGTTGGCCGCGACCTCGGAGAGGAAGACGCCGCCGAGGCCCGCCAGCGCGCCGGAGATGATCACGGCGATGTACTTGTACTGGTAGACGTTCACGCCGAGCGACTCGGCCGCCACCGGGTTCTCGCCGCAGGAGCGCAGCCGCAGGCCGAAGGCCGTGCGCCAGAGGATCCACCAGGTCAGCGGGACCAGCAGGATCGCGACGATGGTCAGCAGCGAGATGTTGGTGACGACGCCGCCGAGGAAGCCGGCGATATCGGAGATCAGGAACCAGTGTTTGTCGTTCAGGGTCTTCAGCCCGTCCGACAGCCCTGGCACCGTGATCGATTTGATCGGGTCGATGGTCGGCGACTGCTTCGCGCTGCCGCCGGCCTCGGCGAAGGTGAACTTCGACAGGTACTTCGTCGCGCCCAGCGCGAGGATGTTGATCGCCACACCGGAGACGATGTGGTTCACCCCGAAGGTCACCGTGACGATGGCGTGCAGCAGGCCGCCGAGCGCGCCGCCGATGATGCCCATCAGCACGCCGGTCCACGGGCCCCACTGATAGCCGGCCCAGGCGCCGAACCAGGTGCCGAGGATCATCATGCCCTCGAGCCCGATGTTGATCACGCCGGCCCGCTCGGCCCACAGCCCGCCGAGCGCGGCGAGGCCGATGGGCACGGCCAGGCGCAGCGCGCCGGAGACCTGGCCGACCGATGTGATGTCGTTCGCCCCGGTGATGAGGCGGACGGCGGAGGCGAGGGCGAGCGCGCCCGCGATGATCAGCAGGATCCAGGGCAGGGAGAGCCTGCCGCGGGACGGGCGGCCGGGTGGCTGCGCCGTCTTCGTCGCTACGGTCGTCGCACTCACACCGACACCTCCTCACGGTTGTTCTTGGCGGCGGCGGCGAGTTCCTCGCCGACCCTGCTCTGCTGGCGGCGCAGCCCGTAGCGGCGGACGGTCTCGTACGAGACGACCACCGAGATCACGATCAGGCCCTGCATGATCGTGGCGATCTCCTTCGGATAGCCCTCGTAATCGAGCGCCGTGGACGCCTTGTCGAGGAAGGCGATGAGCAGCGCGGCGAGCGCGATGCCGACCGGGTTGTTGCGGCCGAGCAGGGCGATGGTGATGCCGGTGAAGCCGACGCCGACCGGGAAGGACTGGCTGTATGTGTGCGTCTCGCCGAGCAGCACCGGCATGCCGGCGAGACCCGCGACGGCGCCCGAGATGAGCATGGAGGTGAGCACCATGCGCTTGGCGTCGACGCCGCTCGCGGCGGCGGCCGACTCGGAGGCGCCGGTCGCCCGCAGGTCGAAGCCGAAGCGGGTGCGGTTGAGGACGAACCAGTAGACGATGCCGAGCCCGGCGGCCACGAAGACGAAGCCGTAGATGTCGCCGGCCAGGTCGTTGACCTTCAGGCCGGGGAACCAGCCGGACTCCGGGATCATGCCGGTGGTCAGGTTGTTGCTGCCCTCCGGCTGCACGCCGAACTGCGCGGGCAGCGTCAGCCAGGCGATCAGCCCGGTGGCGATGGAGTTGAGCATGATCGTGGAGACGACCTCGCTCACCCCGCGGGTGGTCTTCAGGATGCCCGCGATGCCGGCCCAGAAGGCGCCGACGAACATCGCCGTGATCACGATGACGAAGATGTGCAGCGGCCCGGGCAGCGCGATCTTCGCGCCGACCAGCGCGGACACCATCGCCGCGAACCGGTACTGGCCGTCGACGCCGATGTTGAACAGGTTCATCCGGAAGCCGATCGCCACCGCGAGGGCCGCCAGGTAGTACGTGCCCCACTGGTTGATGATCAGGACCTGGATGTCGACGTTCTGCGCGTAGTCGATCATCAGGCGGAACGGCTCGATCGGGTTCTTGCCCGAGGCCAGCAGCACGACCGCGCTGAGCAGGATCGCGACCAGGAGGGCGAGGGCCGGGCCGGCGAATCCCAGCAGCAGCCGCTCTTTGTCAAAACGCTTCATCGGGTCTCGTCCTCGGGGGTCTCGTCCTCCGTGTCCGTGGCGGCGCCGCTCTCCGACTCGGCCAGGTGTCCGCTGGCGGCACCCGTCATGGCCGAGCCCAGCTCCTCCGGCGTTACGGTCGCCGGGTCGGCGTCCGCCACCAGCCGGCCGCGGTAGATCACCCGGAGGGTGTCCGACAGGCCGATCAGCTCGTCCAGGTCCGCCGAGATCAGCAGCACCGCCATGCCCTCGCGCCGGGCCTCGCGGATCTGGTCCCAGATCGCGGCCTGCGCGCCGACGTCCACGCCGCGGGTGGGGTGGGCGGCGATGAGCAGCTTCGGCGCGTGGCTCATCTCGCGGCCGATGATCAGCTTCTGCTGATTGCCGCCGGAGAGCGAGCCGGCGGTGACGTCGATGCCGGGGGTACGGACGTCGTACTCGCGCACGATCCGCTCGGTGTCCTCGCGGGCGGCCTTGATGTCGAGCAGGACGCCGCGGGAGTTGGGCTTCTCGGTGACGTGGCCGAGGATCCGGTTCTCCCACAGCGGGGCGTTGAGCAGCATGCCGTGGCGGTGCCGGTCCTCGGGGATGTAACCGAGCCCGGCGACGCGGCGCTTGCGGACCGGCCAGCCGGAGACGTCCGTACCGTCGAGGACGACGACGCCGGAGTCGGGCTTGCGCATGCCGATGACCGCGTCGATCAGCTCGGTCTGGCCGTTGCCCTCCACGCCGGCGATGCCGAGGACCTCGCCCTTGCGGATGGTGAAGCTGATGCCGTCCAGGAGGAGGCGCCCTGCGCCGACATGCTCCTCGACGATCGAGGTGTCGGGGGCCGGCTCGTCCACCGCCGGGACGGTCTCGGCCTGGACCGGGGCGCCGTGCTCGGCCAGGGTCAGCTCCCTGACCTCCAGCATCGGTACGTCCGTCACCGTCGACTCACGGGTCTCCGGGGTCGGCAGCTCGCTGCCCACCATCAGCTCCGCGAGCTGCTTGCGGGTGACGTCGGCGGGCTTGACGGTGTCGACCGTGGTGCCGCGGCGGATGACGGTGATGCTGTCGGCCACGCTCAGCACCTCGCCGAGCTTGTGCGAGATGAAGATGACGGTGAGGCCCTCGGACTTCAGCTCCCGCAGGTTGTCGAAGAGCGCGTCGACCTCCTGCGGTACGAGGACCGCGGTCGGCTCGTCGAGGATCAGCGTGCGGGCGCCGCGGTAGAGGACCTTGAGGATCTCCACGCGCTGCCGGTCGGCGACGCCGAGGTCCTCGACGAGGACGTCGGGCCGGATGTTCAGGTGGTAGGCGTCCGAGAGCTCGGAGATCTTGCGGCGCGCGGCGCCGCCGATGCCGTGCAGCTTCTCGGCGCCGAGGACGGTGTTCTCGAGCACGGTGAGGTTGTCGGCGAGCATGAAGTGCTGGTGCACCATGCCGATGCCGTGCGCGATGGCGTCCGCCGGGCCGGCGAAGGTCACCTTCTCGCCGTCGACCGCGATGATGCCCTCGTCCGGC
The DNA here is from genome assembly GCF_011044975.1 of Streptomyces coryli. Classification (GTDB taxonomy): domain Bacteria; phylum Actinomycetota; class Actinomycetes; order Streptomycetales; family Streptomycetaceae; genus Streptomyces; species Streptomyces coryli. The sequence continues at coordinate 6,345 of NZ_JAAKZV010000034.1, forward strand.
TTGTGCATGCCGTAGAGGGTCTTCATCAGCGTCGACTTGCCGGCGCCGTTCTCCCCGACGATCGCATGGACGGTGCCCTTGGCCACCGCGATGTGGATGTCGTGGTTGGCCACGACACCTGGGAAACGCTTGGTGATGCCCGTCAGCTCTACGGCTGCGGGAGGACTTGACGCGTTGATGGCGACACTCCTGGGGGAAAGGAGGTTCGGGCTGGGTGACGACGGTAGTCGCAGAGGGGTGATGCTACGCGCGTAGCACCCCGAGATCCACAGCGGGCGCACCCGGATGTATGCCGGGTACGCCCGCTGCTTCGAATGTTACGGCTTGTCCTTGACGGTGATCTTGCCGGAGTCGATGGCCGCCTTGGCCTTGTCGACCGCCTTCACGACGTCCGTCATCTTCGTGTACGCGGGGTTGGTGTCGGTCAGCGCGACGCCGCCCTGCTTGAGGTCGTAGCGGATCTCGCCGGACTGCGGCTTGCCGTCCTTGACCGACTTGATCAGGTTGAAGACCGCGCCGGAGACGTTCTTGGTGGCCGAGGTGAGGATCTTGTCCTTGTACTTGGCCAGGGTCTTCTGCTGGTACTGGTCGGAGTCGACGCCGATGGCCCACTTGCCGGCCCCGGCCGCCGCCTCGATGACGCCGGTGCCCGCACCGCCGGCCGCGTGGTAGATCACGTCGGCCTTCTGGTCGAGCTGGCCGCCGGCGGCCTCCTTGCCGAGGTCCGGCTTGGCGAACCCGGAGAAGTCCGGCGGCTGGGTCAGGTACTTCTTGACGACCTTGACCTTCGGGTCGGTGTCCTTGACGCCCTGGACGTAACCGGCCTCGAACTTCTTGATCAGGGTGGTCTCGACGCCGCCGACGAAGCCGACGGTCTTGGACTTGGAGGTCGTCGCGGCGGCCACGCCCGCGAGGTACGACGCCTGCTCCTCGTGGAAGAGCATGTTGGCGACGTTCTTGCCCTTGGCCTCGGCGTCGTCGACGATCCCGAAGGTGGTCTTCGGGTACTTCTTGGACACCTCGGAGATGGCCTTGGAGTAGACGAACCCGACGCCGATCACCGGGTTGTGGCCCGCGCGGGCCAGCTCGGACAGGCGCTGGACCTTGTCCGCGTCCGACTCGCCCTCGGTGGGCTCGAAGTACTTGCCCTTGTCCCCGAGCTCCTTCTTGGCGCGCTCCAGACCCGCGTAGGCGGCGTCGTTGAACGACTGGTCGCCCCGGCCGCCGATGTCGAAGGCGAGCGCGGCGCCCTTGCCGCCGTCCTTCCCGCCTTCGCTGCCGCCGCTGCCGGACGTGCTGGAACTGTCGCCGCAGCCGGCTGCGGTCAGTGCGAGCGTCGCGGCTGCTGTGGCCGCGACGGCTATGTGGGTTACCCGACGCACGAGAGGCTTCCCTTCTCCCTCGAAAAGCGCCCCTACCGGCGCTGGCTTCGCGGCATAGTAACGCGCGTAGACCCGCGTGCAGAGGGGCCGGACCTGGCGTTATCGGATCGTCGCGAAAGAAGCGATCCGATGTAACAACCCAAAGCGAGTCCCACCGTTCCGCGCTCCGGAACCATGGGACTCGCTTGTCAGGTCTGCGACCCCGTTACGGGCTCGTGCGCACCTTCACCGAGCCGTCGTCGATCTTCTTGCGGGCCTCGTCCACGGCCTTCTCGAGGTCCTTCACCTTGGCGTACTCCGGGTTGGAGTCGGACAGCCCCACCCCGTCGTCCTTGAGGTCGTAGCGGACCACGCCGGACTGCGGCTTGCCGTCCTGTACGGACTTGATGACGTCGAAGACCGCGCCGGAGACGTTCTTGGTGGCGGACGTCAGGATCTGGTCCTTCCACTTGGACAGGGCCTTCTGCTCGTACTGGTCGGAGTCGACGCCGATGGCCCACTTGTCCGCCTCGGCGGTCTCCTGGATGACGCCGTTGCCCGCGCCGCCGGCCGCATGGAAGATCACGTCGGCGTTCTGGTCGAGCTGGCCCTTCGCGGCGTCCTTGCCGAGGTCCGGCTTGGCGAACCCGGACATGTCCGGCGGCTGGGTCAGATACTTCTTGACGACCTTGACCTTCGGGTTGGTGTCCTTCACGCCCTGGCTGTAGCCGGCGTCGAACTTCTTGATGAGCGGGGTCTCCACGCCGCCCACGAAGCCGACCGTGTTGCTCTTGGTGGCCTTCGCGGCCGCCACGCCCGCGAGATACGAGGCCTGCTCGTCGGCGAAGACCAGGTTGGCCACGTTCTTGGCCTTCACCGAGGCGTCGTCGACGATCCCGAAGGTGGTCTTCGGGAACTTGGGCGCCGCTTCCTTCACCGCCGGTGCGTTGGCGAAGCCGACCGCGATGACCGGGTTGTAGCCCTGCCGGGCCAACTCGCCCAGCCGCTGCGCCTTGTCGGCGTCGCTCTCGCCGTCGGTGGGCTCGACCTCCCGGACGTCGATGCCGAGGTCCTTCTTCGCCTTCTCCAGGCCCGCGTACGAGGCGTCGTTGAAGGACTGGTCGCCGCGCCCGCCGATGTCGTAGGCGAGCGCGGCCTTGATCTTCTTGTCGTCGTCCGAGCCCGATCCGCCGCTGCTGCTGCTACTGCCGCAGCCCGCGAGCGCGACTGCCGCTGCCGCGGCCGTGATGCCCGCGAGTGCCATGTGGGTTTGCCGCCGCACAGAGCCGCCCTTTCTGTTCGAGGGCGCCACCTAGGCGCCACCTCGCGCAGCGTAACGCGGCATATGTCCGTTTCGCTCGTCGAGCGTCAGCCCCGGCGGGCGGCATCCAGCAGCGCCGCCTGCGTGAAGAACTCCACGCCGACCTTGATGGCGCCCTCGTCCGCGTCGAAGTCGCCGGCGTGCAGGTCGCGGACCGCGCCCGTGTCACCCGGGGGGCGGACGCCCAGTCGGGCCATGGCGCCGGGGACCTGCTCCAGATACCAGGAGAAGTCCTCGCCGCCGAGGCTCTGCTCGGTGGGCTCGACCGCGGACGCGCCGCGGCGGGCGGCCATGGCGTCCTGGAGGAGGTCGGTGGTGGCCGGCTCGTTCACCACCGGCGGCACGCCCTGGATGTAGCGGATCGAGGACTTGGCGCGGTGCAGGGTGGCGACCTCGTCGATGGCGGCGTGCACCAGGTCGGGGGCGGCGCGCCAGGTGGCGAGGTCGAGGCAGCGGACGGTGCCGGACAGTTCGGCGTGCTGCGGGATGACGTTCGGGGCGTGGCCGGATTCGATCCGGCCCCAGGTGACCGCGAGCCCTGCCCGGGTGTCGACGCGGCGGGCGAGGACGGCCGGCACATCGGTGACGACCCGGGCCGCCGCCGTGACCAGGTCGGTCGTCAGGTGCGGGCGGGCGGTGTGGCCGCCGGCGCCGTCGAGGGCGACCTCGAGGCGGTCGCAGGCGGAGGTGATCGCGCCGGTGCGCAGCCCGATCCGGCCGGTCTCGACCCGCGGGTCGCAGTGCACGCCGATCATCCGGCCGACGCCGTCCAGCACGCCCGCCTCGATCGCGTCGGTGGCGCCGCCGGGCAGCACCTCCTCGGCGGGCTGGAAGATCAGCCGGACCGGCCGCGGGAGCGTTCCTGCGCGCGCCATCTCGGCCAGCACGAGGCCGGCGCCGAGCACCACCGTGGTGTGCACGTCATGGCCGCAGGCGTGGGCCCGGTCGGCGAAGGTCGAGCGGTACGGAACGGTCTTGGTGTCGGGGATCGGCAGCGCGTCGATGTCGGCGCGCAGCGCCAGCATCGGACGGGTGCCGTCGGCCGCGGACCAGTGGCCGGTTTGGGTGCCGATGTCGCAGATCAGCCCGGTGCCCGCCGGGAGCAGCCGGGGACGTAGACCCGCCTTCTCCAGCCGGTTCTTGAGGACTGTGGTGGTCCGGAACTCCTGGTTGCCGAGCTCCGGGTGCATGTGCATGTCCCGGCGGAACGCGATCAGTTCGGCGCGCAGCTTCTCGGGCAGCGCGCCGGGCACTGGCGCGTCGGCGGCTGCCTCCGGGGCGGTCTCGGGCGACATCAACTGGTTCACCCTCAGAAGCGTACGGGGCTTCGAGGGGTAACTGGTGCGCGATCAACAAAGATTCAGCCTCTTGGGGGTTAACGCGCACCCCGGATGGGTAAGCTGCTGCACCTTTATGCGGTAGCTGCAGGAATGGACAGTTGTACGGCGCTCGCCCCGCCGTTCTGCTCCGCCGTCCCCGCCACCGTGGAGAGGAAGCCGTGCGCCCGCGGCGAGGCGCCGGTGGTCAGCCACTCCTCGGCCACCTGGCACACCGCCACCTGAATTCCGGTCCCTGCCAGGGCCAGCGGCAGCGTGTGCAGCACGGTCGACGGGAAGCTGACGATCGTACGCCCTATGGGTCCGCGCCGCGCCACGATCTCGAGCGGCAGGTCCGGGCGGACGATCTCCAGTCCGGTACGGGCGGAGATCTCCCTGAGCTTGTCCTCCTTCTCCCTGCGGTGCGCGAAGTAGCGGGTGGCGCCGTGGGCGCGGGCGAGCGTGGCGACCGCCTCCAGGTAGCAGCCGGGGTCCACGACGCCCGTCTCCACCAGGGACGTTCCGACCAGATCGCTGCCCCGGGTCAGCCGCGGCGGGCCGAACCTGGCGCGGGTCCAGGCGAATTCGTTCGCCGTGCACACCACGCCGTCGGGCGGCTCGACCGGCATCGAGGTGAAGACCTCGACGCGGCGTCCCCTGCCGGGAGTCAGGCGGCGGCGCGCGGCACTCGATACGGGAGCGAAAGCGAGTGCACGCGCCCCGCCGCCGCCCCGCCCGCTGCGGTGCCAGCGGACGAACCGTTCCCCCCGGGCCAGTTGAGCGACGAACTCCATCGTCGCCGTGCCGTCGTCGACGACCACGATGTCCCGCGCGCGGACGAGCGTCAGCAGCGTCTGCACGTACCGGGAGAACGGGTCGCCGAGGACGACGCGGCGCGCGGCGCGCAGCGGCCTGGCGAGCGAGGAGATGGTCTGCAGCGGTCCGCCGTGGCCGCTGGGGCCCGCGCCCCTGGCGTCCATCCAGCGGACCTCGAACCCCTCGTCCCGGGCCAGCGACGCCATCCGGCGCAGCTGGCCACGGGACATGGGGTCGTGCGGCGGGAGGACGACCACCGTGAGCGGCGTCGTCTCCCCTCCCTGGTACGCCCATTCCAGGACGTTCAGGAGCTGGACGGGGCTCTCGACCAGCGCCAGGGTGTCGGCAGCGGTCATACGCCGACCGGCTCCCGCTCGGCCCCGGCCTCGTCGGCCTCGGCCACGACACCCTTGACCCGGCGCAGCTTCGCCATCGGGGCCAGCTCGGAGTCGTACACCTTCTTGATGCCGTCACCGAGGGACGCCTCGATGGTACGGATGTCGCGGACCAGGCGCTGCAGGCCCTGCGGCTCGACCGAGGCGGCCTGGTCGGAGCCCCACATGGCGCGGTCGAGGGTGATGTGCCGCTCGACGAAGACGGCGCCGAGGGCGACCGCGGCGAGGGTGGTCTGCAGACCGGTCTCGTGGCCCGAGTAGCCGATCGGGACGTTCGGGAACTCCGCCTGCAGGGTGTGGATCATGCGGAGGTTGAGCTCCTCCGCCTTCGCCGGGTAGGTCGAGGTGGCGTGGCAGAGGACGATGTTCTCGGAGCCGAGGACCTCGACCGCGTGCCGGATCTGCTTCGGGGTCGACATGCCGGTGGAGAGGATCACGGAGCGGCCGGTGGCGCGCATGGCACGCAGCAGGTCGTCGTCGGTGAGCGAGGCGGAGGCCACCTTGTAGGCCGGGACCTCGAACTTCTCCAGGAAGGCGACGGCCTCCTCGTCCCACGGGGAGGCGAACCAGGCGATGCCGGCCTTCTTGCAGTACGCGTCGATGGCGCGGTACTCGTCCTCGCCGAACTCCACGCGGTGCCGGTAGTCGATGTAGCTCATCCGGCCCCAGGGGGTGTCGCGCATGATGTCCCACTGGTCGCGCGGGGTGCAGATCTCCGGGGTGCGCTTCTGGAACTTGACCGCGTCGCAGCCGGCTTCGGCGGCGGCGTCGATCAGCTTGTAGGCGTTCTCGATGTCACCGTTGTGGTTGATGCCGATCTCACCGGTGACGTACACGGGGCGGCCGGGGCCGACTACGCGGTCGCCGAGGGCGCGGAAACGCTGGGGGGTGCTCATAAGTGAAGTTCCTTTGTTCAGTGGGTGGTGCTGTGGGGGACAGTCGCCGGACCGGCCAGGGACGGGCCGAGCAGCCAGGACGCGATCTCGCGGATCGCGCCGCTGCCCCCCGGGGTCGTGGTGACGGCGCGGGCGGCGCCGCGGACGACGGCATGGGCGCCGGCGACCGCGACCGGCCAGCCGACGAGGCCGAAGCACGGCAGGTCGTTCACGTCGTTGCCGACGTACAGCACGCGCTCGGGTGCGATCTCGTGCTCCTCGCACCACTGCTTGAGCGCTTCGTCCTTGCGGTCGATGCCGTGCAGCACGGGGATCTGCAGCTTGCGGGCCCGTGCCGCGACGACCGGGTTCTGCTCGGTGGACAGGATCAGCAGCCGCAGCTCCGCCTTGCGCAGAGCGGCGATGCCGAGCCCGTCACCGCGGTGGACGGACACGAATTCGTGGCCGTCCTGATCGACCAGCACCCGGTCGTCGGTCTGGGTGCCGTCGAAATCGAGGACCACCGCGTCGATGTCGTCCCACCGCGGCAGCGCGGCGGAGTCGTGGCGGCGGTCGAGGAGGGGCGCCAGGGCCTGGGCGCGGGCGAGATCGTGCGGGTCGTCGATCTCCAGCACCCGGGCGGGGTCGGTGCGCACCGGGGCCGTACGGCCGAAGAAGCGGTGCTTGTGGTCGCGGAAGCCCGCGGCCCGCATCCCGTACGCCGCGCCGGTCTCCAGCAGGTCCTGCGGCCGGTCCTGGCGGCGCGGGCGGTGCGACTTGTCGTGGTTGACGCCGTAGCCGGAGGCGGGGGCCTCGGTGACGGTGGTGGTCGCGGTGCCGCCGTCCTGCGCGGCTTCCTGCGCGGCCTTGCGCACCGCCTCGGTGGTACGGGCCTGGGCCATGGGGTATCCCCGCTCGGAGAGTGGGGAAGGCTCGTCCGCCTCGTCGCGCCAGACGAAGCCGTGGAAGGGCGCCACCGTCAGCGCGGTGTCGGCGCCGTCGGCGAGGATCGCCCCGGCCACGCCGTCGACGTCCTCCGACGTCAGGAACGGGCTGGTGCACTGCGCGAAGACCACGATGTCGGTCTCCTTGCCGGTGAGCGCCTCGAAGGCGTCCATCGCGTGCAGCACCGCCGCCTCGCTGGTGGCCGTGTCGCCCGCGATGGCCGGCGGCCGCTGCACCACCTGGGCGCCCGCGTCCCGGGCCGCCGCGGCGATGGCCGGGTCGTCGGTGGAGACCACCACGTCGGTGACCAGCTCCGCGTCCCGGCAGGCGCCCACCGCGCGGGCCACCAGCGGGACGCCGCCGACCTCGGCGAGGTTCTTGCCCGGCACGCCCTTGGAGCCGCCGCGGGCGGGGATGACGGCGAGGACGGTCGGCGGAGCTGGTGCTGGAGTCATCGGGGTCTCCTCGTTCGGGGTGGGGGGTGGCGAAAGGTGCCTGCGGTTCACAGCGCCCCCATGCGGCGGATCAGCGGGGCCACCCGCTGGACGCCGCCGCGGTACGCACCGCGCGCGGCCTTGCGGACCAGGTCACGACTGGCGCGGCGGAGCGCGGACTCGCTCTCGGCGGGGGCGGCGAAGGCGCCGGGCAGCGGCGCGCCGTCGGGGCCGAAGCCGTAGCGGGCGAGCAGCTTCGGCACATAGCCGGGGGCGCTGGACGGGGTGTAGTACGGGGCGAGCGGCGGCAGCGAGTCGCGGGCGGCGAGTTCGGCGACCCGGTCGCGGGCGGCGTCGAAGGCGCGCTCGTACTCCGCGTCCGTGGCGCCCGGGGTGACGCCCTGGCCGCGCACCCACTCCTTGTCGGGCTCGGGCACCCGGCCCGCGTCCAGGTCGTCCCAGGAAGCCAGCAGGCCGGAGCCGAGGAAGTGGTGGTTGCCGAGCACCTCGCGGACGCCCAGGTCGGTGAGGATCGCGGTCGGGATGCCGCGGTGCAGCGCCTCGAGCGCGGCCGTGGAGCTGACCGTGACCAGCAGGTCGGTCCGGTCGAGGACCTCGCCCATATGGCCGTACGCGAGGCGGCAGTTGGCGGGCAGGCCGCCGGGGAGCTTGGCGGCGAGACGCTGGTACGGCAGCTCCTCGATGTGCGTGGTGTGCTCCCCCGGGCGGGATCTGAGCTTGATGAGGACCTCGCGGTCCGGGTGTCTGCGGGCGTGCTCGGCGGCACGCCCCAGCAGGTGCAGCCGGTCGCCGCGGGTGTCGGGCACGGAAGGCTGGACGGCGAAGACGACCGTGTACGGGCGGTCCTCGGCCGGCTGGTACGGGGCGCCGCCGAGGAACGGCAGCGCGCACTCGGTGACGGCCCCTGATGCGGCGCCGAGGCCCTCGTAGACCGCGCGGAAACGTTCCGCGTCGTGGCGGCTGTTGGCCAGCACCACATCGGCACCGTGCCGCAGCACCAGGCCGTCGGCGAGCTTCTCGTAGACGACACCGACATAGCCGGTGACGAGCGCGGGGCGGCTCTCGGCCTCCCCCCACGAGTACTTGAGGCCGTGCAGCAGCGCCTGCACGGCGCCGCCGACGCAGGCGAGGACGACGGCGTCGTAACGGTCCCGCCCGGCCTCGCGGACGAACTCGGGCCCGGTGACCTCGCGCAGGAAGTCGGCGCGCAGGCCGACCTCGTCGAGCTGACGCACCGTCGGCGTGGCCCGGCCACGCAGCAGATACCCGCCGAGGGACCCGCCAGGAGCTATACGGCGAGCCGTCGCCGCGCCCCATTTCCAGCGGGTGTCGGAATCTGCGATCACAGCCACGCGGAGATCACGGGGATCCGCGCTGAGCTGCTGGTCCGAATCGGTGAGCACGTGCTGAACGCTAGAAAGGCATTCCGGTGCCCGGCCCAACTCAACTACAACAACGGGTTAACAACACCCCGCCGCGAGGCGAATCGGCCCGGCCGGCAAGCGGGTTAACCACTCCGACGCACTCCGTTCACCTTTGCTTCCGGGGAATGTCAGAAGCGAAGCCGCATGGCCTTCTAAAGTCGCCTCCGTGGTTAAGCTCTCCGTCATCGTGCCGTTCTACAACGTCCAGTCGTATGCGCCGGACACTCTTCGGAGCCTTCGCGCAAATGCTCGGGAGGACTTCGAATTCATTCTCGTCGACGACTGCTCCAGGGACGCGACACCCGAGATCCTGGAGCAGGCCACCCGCGAGCTGCCCGGGGCCGTATTCGTACGGCACGAGCGCAACGGCGGCCTGGCGACGGCCCGCAATACGGGCATCGACGCCGCAACCGGTGAATATCTCACGTTCCTCGACGGAGACGACTGGGTCGCGCCCGGGTACTACGGCCGGCTGACGGCCGCCATCGAGGGGCTGAACTGCGACTTCGTCCGTACCGACCATGTCCAGTTCACCGGGAAGAAGCGCACGGTCGGCCGCGTTCCGCACGGCCTGCGCGACATCGTGATGAAGCCGCGCGACGCGATCCTGCCCGCCGACCGCTCCACCTCCGTGGATTACGCGTACGCCTGGGCCGGCATCTACCACCGGCGGCTCGCGGATTCCGGCGTACTGCGCTTCAAGGACGGGCTGCGTACGGCCGAGGACCGGCCGTGGATCTGGCGGCTGCACCGGGAAGCGGAATCCTTCGCGGTCAGCAGCCTGGCCGGGGTGTTCTACCGCCGCGGGGTGTCCTCTTCACTGACGCAGATCGGCGATGTGCGGCAACTCGACTTCATCCGCGCCTTCGACCAGGTGCTCGAAGAAACCGCCAAGGACCGGGACGCGGACCGGCTGCTGCCGAAGGCAGTGCGCACATATTGCGCGGTGATGGCACATCATCTCGATTCAATCGAAAGGTTCGAACCGGCAGTGGCACGGAAATTGCGGACGCTGAGTGCGGCGGCCATGCGGCGCATGCCGCAGCGCCTCCTCGCGGAGACCCTCGACGCCCTCGGCGACAAGCGCGCGGCCCGGCTGCGCCGGGTGCGCCGCACGCACCCCGTGGCGCTGGGGGTGGCGTCGTGACCACGCAGCTCTTCGTCGCCTCTACGCAGTACGCGCTGGCCACCGCTACTGCCGCCGTGCGGGCCGGGTTGTTCGGGCCGCGGGATCAGCACCGGCGGATCCTGGTCATCAGCAATACGACGACTACGCCGGAACTGAGCCCCTCGCTGGACCAGATGCCCGGCTTTGAGTCGATGCGCCCGGACTACGACGCGGTCCATTCGTGGAATGACTTCATTCGGCCCTTCCACCCCTCGGGCTGGACCCCGCGCGACCAGGACGCGCAGCTGTGGGAGCGGGCGCTGCGGCAGGAGTGGAACCTGGGCGACGCCGACATCGAGGTGGTCTGCGAGTCGCTGCAGGTGCCGCCGGCGGCGGCGCTGGCGACGATCTTCTCGGACCGGCCGATGCACGTGTACGCGGACGGGCTGATGAGCTACGGGCCGACCCGTAACAAGATCGACCCCATGATCGGGTCGCGGGTGCGGCGGCTGCTGTACCTGGACCTGGTGCCCGGGCTGACGCCGATGCTGCTGTCGGAGTTCGGGGCGCAGCCGGAGGTCGTGCCCGGGGACGCGATGGCGGAGATACTGCGGGAGATCGAGGCCGCGGTGGCGCCTACGAAGGCTACGTTCCCGGAGCCGCCGGTGCTGATCCTCGGGCAGTACCTTTCGGCGCTGGAGATCCTGACGGCCGAGGAAGAGGCCGAGATGCACGCGCGGATGGTGCGGGGCGCCGTCGCGCTGGGACATCGGCATATCGCTTTTAAGCCGCATCCGTCGGCGCCGGCGAGCTGGGGGCACACGCTGGAGCGGGAGGCGAAGGCCGCGGGCGCGGAGCTGACGGTGCTGGCTGAGCCGGTGCTCGCCGAGGTGCTGTATCAGCGGCTGAAGCCGGCGTTGGTTGTCGGCTGCTTCTCGACTGCTCTGATGACGGCGTCGCGGATGTACGGGCTGCCGGTGGCGCGGTACGGGACGAAGGCGCTGCTGGAGCGGATCACGCCGTATCAGAACAGCAACCGGATTCCGGTGACGCTGGTGGACGCGATGCTGCCGAGTCTGGAGGACGCGGCGGCGGTGAAGTCGTGGACGTTCCCGTCCGAGGCGCGTACCCGCAAGGAGCTGACCGGGCTGGTCAACACGGTGGGTTTTGCGATGCAGTCGAAGATCTATCCGGAGCTGCGGCCGGTGGCGGAGCGATGGCTCGCCGGGAATCTGTCGGCGCGGACGTGGCGGTACTTCAAGCGGCGGCGGCTTACGGCGCTGGGGTTGCCGGGGGCGGTGCCGCAGCAGCTGGCGTTCCTTCCGCGGAATCCGACGGTGCGGAGGCTTGCGCGGTCGGCGCGGCGCTTGCAGCGGGCCGCCTTGGGCTGAGAGAGCCGCGCTGCGCGCGGATCGCGCCTGGCGGCGCTCGTCCTCAAGCGCCGGACGGGCTTGATATGGCGTCAGCTCACGCCGATATCAAGCCCGTTCGTCGTTTCAGTGCTCAGAAGACGTCCGACGGCGTGTACTGGCCCCACACCTCGCGCAGCGCGTTCGACACCTCGCCCACCGTCGCTCGCGCGCGCAGCGCTTCCTTCATCGGGTACAGCACGTTGTCCGTGCCCGACGCCGCCTTCTTCAGTTCCGCCAGGGCGTGGTCCACCACGCCCTGGTCGCGCTCCGCCCGCAGCTTCGCCAGGCGTTCCACCTGCTGGGCCTCGATGGCCGGGTCGACACGGAGCGGTTCGTACGGGTCTTCCTCGTCCAGCTGGAAGCGGTTGACGCCGACCACGACCCGCTCGCCCGCGTCCGTCTCCTGGGCGATCGCGTACGCGCTGCGCTCGATCTCGTTCTTCTGGAAGCCCTGCTCGATCGCGGCGACCGCGCCGCCCCGCTCCTCGACCCGCGCCATCAGGTCCAGAGCCGCCTGCTCGACGTCGTCCGTCATCGACTCGATCACGTACGAGCCCGCGAAGGGGTCGACCGTCGCCGTCACGTCCGACTCGTAGGCGATGACCTGCTGGGTGCGCAGCGCCAGCCGGGCGGCCTTGTCCGTCGGGAGGGCGATGGCCTCGTCGAAGGAGTTCGTGTGCAGGGACTGGGTGCCGCCGAGCACCGCCGCCAGGCCCTGGACCGCGACCCGGACCAGGTTCACCTCGGGCTGCTGGGCGGTCAGCTGGACGCCCGCGGTCTGGGTGTGGAAGCGGAGCATCAGCGACTTGGGGTTCTTGGCGCCGAACTCGTCGCGCATCACCTTCGCCCAGATCCTGCGCGCCGCGCGGAACTTGGCGACCTCCTCCAGGATCGTCGTACGGGAGACGAAGAAGAAGGAGAGGCGGGGGGCGAAGTCGTCGACGTCCATGCCCGCGGCCACCGCCGTGCGGACGTACTCGATGCCGTCGGCCAGGGTGAAGGCGATCTCCTGCGCGGGCGTCGCGCCGGCCTCGGCCATGTGATAGCCGGAGATCGAGATCGTGTTCCACTTGGGGATCTCGGCCTTGCAGTACTTGAAGATGTCCGCGATCAGACGGAGCGAGGGCTTCGGCGGGAAGATGTACGTGCCCCGCGCGATGTACTCCTTCAGCACGTCGTTCTGGATGGTGCCGGTGAGCTTGTCGGCCGGCACCCCCTGCTCCTCCGCGACCAGTTGGTAGAGGAGCAGCAGGATCGACGCGGGGGCGTTGATCGTCATCGACGTCGAGACCTTGTCGAGCGGGATGCCGCCGAAGAGCACCCGCATGTCGTCGATCGAGTCGATCGCGACGCCGACCTTGCCGACCTCGCCGTGCGCGAGCGGGGCGTCGCTGTCGTGGCCCATCTGCGTGGGCAGGTCGAAGGCGACCGAGAGGCCCATCGTGCCGTTGGCGATCAGCTGCTGGTAGCGCTGGTTCGACTCCGTGGCGGTGCCGAAGCCCGCGTACTGGCGCATCGTCCACGGGCGCCCGGTGTACATCGTCGGGTACACGCCGCGGGTGAACGGATACTCGCCGGGAACCCCCAGCTTGCTCTCGGCGTCCCAGTCGCCAAGGGCGTCCGGGCCGTACACCGGCTCGATCGGCAGACCGGACTCCGACTGTCGTGCCATGGCTCCAGGGCCTCCGCTTCGTCATCGCGTCGTTGCGTCATCGGCAGCGCTTGCAGGCAGGCTCGCACCCGACACGGACTGTAGCGGCACGGAGTGCCATGGGAGGAGGTCAGCACGCTGGGACCTTCCTCACAGCTGGTTGCGAGGTTAGGTTCGACGCCCGGCAGGGGAGGGAAACCTGCTGACAGGAACAAGGTAAGAAAACGGGGGAACAGTGATACACCGGATATCGCGGGCTGCGCGTGGTGCCGCCGGGCTTGCTGCGGCGGCCGTGCTGTTGGGAGGCGCGGCCGCCGGGTGCACGGGCACGGCAGGGGCGTCGCAGGAGCCGAGCGGCAAGCAGTCGTCATCAGTGGCTCCGGAGAAGCCGGAGAGCAAGAAGCCGTCGCCATCCAAGAGCAAGGGCAAGGCCAGCGAGAAGCCCTCGGAGTCCACCAAGCCCAAGCCCAAGCCGAAGGTGCTGATGAGCACCGGATCCAAGAGCAAGCAGGTGCGCGAGCTGCAGGCCAGGCTCCGCGCCATCGGCCACTTCGACCGCTCCCCCACCGGCTATTACGGCACCATGACCGCGTCCGCCGTCAGCTCCTTCCAGGGCAAGCGCGGCCTCGACCGGACGGGGCGTACGGACACGGTCACCTGGGCCCGGCTGACCGCCATGACCAAGCAGCCGGACCGCGACGCGCTCTACCCGCCTACCACCAACAAGCTCGACAAGCCGGACCCGCGCTGCCTCAAGGGCCGGGTGCTGTGCATCAGCAAGACCAGCGACACCCTGCGGTGGATGGTCGACGGCAAGGTGGTCACGGCGATGGACGTCCGCTTCGGCTCGCAGTACACGCCGACCCGCGAGGGGACCTTCAGCGTCTTCCAGAAGAGCCGTCACTGGACGTCGACGATCTACCACACGCCGATGCCGTACGCGATGTTCTTCAGCGGCGGGCAGGCGGTCCACTACTCGTCCGACTTCGCCGCCCGGGGGTACGCGGGGGCGTCGCACGGCTGCGTGAACGTCCGCGACGAGGGCAAGCTCGCGTCGGTGTTTTCGCAGGTCAAGTTGGGTGACCAGGTGGTCGTGTACCGGTGAGGTGACGGGCCGCGCGACGGGGGTGTGACGTTTTTGAAGGGCGTGACGCTGTAAGAAATGTGCCGACTGGTCATCGGCAATAGCGGAGCCAGGTTCCCCCCGTACCTGAGGCTCCGCGCTTGAAGGCGCGGGCGGAGTGCGTTCCCCCAACTCCGCCCGCGCCGCTTCACTTCCTCGCCGGTTCCCCGGCTTCCCGCGGCGTCAGCTGCTCCCCCAGGCGCTTCAGCCCGCGGTACGCGGCCGTGCGCACCGCCCCCGCGCTCTTGCCCAGGATCGCCGCCGCCGTGGCCGCGTCCAGGCCCGCGACGGCGCGCAGCAGCACCGCCTCCGCCTCCACCGGCGGCAGTTCGGCGATCAGCTCGATGGCGGTGCGGGTGCCGAGGGACTCCAGCGCCAGCTCCGCCGTATCGGCGCGGTCGGGCAGGTCGAGCAGCAGCTCCGGGTCGCCGTACGTCTCCAGCGGCCGGCGCTTGCGGCTGCGCAGCGCGTCCAGCGCGCGGCGGCGGGCGACGGTGACGGCCCAGCCGCGGAAGCCGTCGCCGTCCCCGCTGAAGACGTGCAGATCGCGGGCGATCACCAGCCAGGCCTCGGAGGCGACGTCCTCGGCGTCCTCGCCGACCATGCCGCGCAAGTAGCCGAGCAGGACCGGGTTCAGCTCCCGGTAGAGGACGTCGAAGGCGCCGTCGTCGCCGCACTGTGCGCGCCGCACGGCAGCGGCCAGCCGGTCATCCAGGTGAGCGTCCACAACCGCGGGTTCCCTATCGCCGAAAGCGGCACTGCACGCCGTGCCCGCGTGGCGCGCGAAATGCGCGCGGATTACCGCTTGGACGTGGGGGAGGGTGAAGCGCCGCGACAATGCGCGGTGTTGAGTGGAAGGGCGGTTACGCGCCCGAGCCCGACTCCGGCGATTCCTGGGATGTCGGCGAGGTCGACGCGGTGGGGGCGTAGCCGGAATCCGTGGGGCCGCCGGTGGAGGGTTCTGAGCTCTCTTCCGAACCCGAGGGCGGGGTCGTTACGGGCGGGCCCGACGGGTTCGTACCGCCGGTCGACCCGACCCGCTTCTCGCAGAATTCCGTGATCGCCTTTTCGCTGCCCGCGGCCTTCTTCAGGTCGCGCATCGCCCGGCGGTCCGGCTCGTCGCCCTGGCCCGCCTGGGCGTTCAGATAGGCGTGGCACAACTTGTCGAGCGCCTCGGACTGGGACGGGTCGGAGCCGTTTCCGGGACCGCCGCCGGGGCCGCCCTGGCCCGGGTCCGTAGCGCCGCCGCTCGTGCTTCCCTGCGTGGGGGCAGGGGATGAGCCGTCGTGGGAGGGCGGCGCGGAATCCTTGTCGGAGTCCTCGCCCTGCGGGGCGGCGCCGTCAGCCCGGCCGGAAGCGCCGCCGGAGGGCTGCTCGGAGCTCTGCCCGGAGCCGGAGGAGTCGGAGTGTTCGCCGGTCGGGGTGGAGCTGGCCGTCGGCGAAGGGGTGAAGGGCGAGGTCAGCGAGGCCACGCCGCCCGTGGCCACCGCGACGCCGCCCGCCGTGCACAGCGTCAGCGCCACCGCCGCGAGTGCCCGCACGGGGCGCGGCCGGAAACGCGAGGCGCCGCTCTCCGCGTGCCGGGAGCGGCCGCCGGTGCGGGAGACGGTCGCCGTCCCCGAGCGGGAGGCGCGGAACGCGGCGAGCGCCGCCTCCTCGCCGGGCAGCGAGCCGTCGCCGCCGGTGCGCTGTTCGCCGGCCCGCGACGCCGTCTGCAGGAAGGCCGCGAGGCGCTCGGCCTCGGCGCGGCCGCGGGGCGAGTCGGGGGCGTTCCAGTGGCCGGGCACGACGGGGCCACCGCGGAGCAGTTGCTCCGCGGCTTCCTCGTCGAGCCAGCCGAAACGATCGTCGTCGGCGGGCTCGGCGCCATGGTTCGGGTAGTCCGCCATCACATTCCCTTAAGCGTCCGAGCCGCGTTTTCTGTCACACCGCCGGAAACGCCGTCCGGCATTTCGCGGGAAACACCGCGGCCTGGGCCCGCTTCTTCGGCCTCTGCCGCGGACAGCGTTTCGGCCAGCTGCTTCAGGCCCCGATGGGCGGCGGTACGGACCGCGCCGGGGCGCTTGCCCAGCAGCTCAGCGGTCCTTTTCACGTCCAGGCCCATCACCACCCGCAGCACCACCACCTCGGCCTGTTCGCGGGGCAGCTGGGAGATGAATTCGAGGGTGCGGCGGGTGTCCTGCGCGGTCATCGCCTCGGAGGCGGTGTCCGAGGCGGCGGCCCACTCCGTGAGTTCGGTCTCATCGCCGCCGGGGGCGGGGCGGCGGGCGCGCATCCGGACATGATCGACGGCGCGATTGCGGGCGATGCGCGCGCTCCAGCCGCGGAACCGGTCGGCGTCGCCGCGGAAGCTGCCGAGGTCGCGGGTTATCTGCAGCCAGGTCTCGGAGGCTATGTCCTCGGCGTCGGCGTCGCCGACGAGAGTACGGACGTAGCCGAGCAGCCGGGGATGCACGGCGCGGTAGACGGCGCGGAACGCCGTCTCGTCCCCGTCCTGCGCTGCGTGCACCGCGGCGGTCAGCGCTGCGTCATCTGTGTGCACTGCGGTCAGCTTCCGTACCCCCAGGCCCGGCCCCCTGTCCGAAGCCGGTGCTGCGTGTAATGCACCGCACCGGTCGGGTGCGGCGTAGGCACGCTACGGGCATCGCAGGTGCCACGTCCAGGGGCCCTCTTCGAGGCCCCTGCTTTGCTCGCGCCGGGACCCGCTGTGAAGGTCTGGTGACAAATCCGGGGCCGCCGACGCTGAGAAGGATACGGGCCCGGTTCTGCCAGGCCCGGGCGATACGACGGCCGGAGTTGCTCCTGTGGGGGGTAGCGGCTCCGGCCGTCCTTTGCGTTTTTACGGACACCGACGGGCCGGAGGCTACGTGAGAACGACGAGCTGGATAGCGATGGGCGCGCTTGTGCTGGGCAGCGGCATGGGTGTGCTGGGTCTGACGGCCGCGGCGGCCGCTCCGCCCGGGAGCGGGATACGCGCGGCGGCGGACCGTACCGACGACTTCAACGGGGACGGGCGGGCCGATCTCGTCGCCGGGACGGCGACCGCGGCGGCGAACGGGCTCGCCAACGCCGGCACGGTGACCGTGGTGCCGGGCGCCGCGGGCGGCCCTGCGGCCGGGGCCCGTAAGACACTCACCCAGGACAGCCCCGGGGTGCCGGGAGCATCCGAGGCCAACGACCTCTTCGGCGCCGCCACCGCGTGGGGCGATGTGAACGGCGACGGCACCGCCGACCTGATCGTCGGGGCGCCCGGCGAGAACAGTGTGGTCACCGACCGCGGCGGCGTGACCGTACTCACCGGCCCCGGGCTCTCCTCCGGGACCTGGCACACCATCGGCGACAGCCACCAGGGCACCGGCGCCCGCTTCGGCTCCGCGGTGGCCGCCGGGGACTTCAACGGCGACGGCCGCGACGACGTCTTCGCGGCGGGCGAGGGCCGCGAGGCCAACGGCCTCTGGTGGGTCCGCGACAGCGCTTCCGGCGACGAGCAGGCCGGCGACGTGGCGGCGGGCGAGATCCGGTACGCGGACGCCGCGGCCGGGGACTTCAACCGGGACGGCTACGACGACGTGGTGCTGAACTACCGCGACGAATCGACGGACGCGGCGAAGCTGGCGCTCTTCAAGGGCACGGCGGCCGGGCTCGACGGCACCTACGCGGTGTCGGCGCAGGGCGGCCGCTCGGTGGCGTCCGGCGATGTGAACGGGGACTCGTACGCGGATCTCGTCGTCGGCCAGCCGTACACCGCCGAGTCCGGCGCGCACAGCGGCGGCCAGGTGACCGCGGTCTACGGCTCGGCGAACGGCCTCGGCAGCTCCCGTACGACGCTCAACCAGGAGTCGTCCGGGGTGCCGGGCACCGCGGAGGCGGGCGACGCGCTCGGCGCCTCGCTCGGCATCGGCGACGTCAATGCGGACGGGCGGGACGACATCCTGGCCGGCTCGCCCGGCGAGGACCTCACCCGCGACACCGCCGACTACGCGGACGCGGGCACGGCCTTGCTGCTGCGCGGCAGCACGTCCGGGCTCACCGGCTCCGGCGGCCTCTCCGTGCACCAGGACGCGGAGGGCGTGTCAGGCGCGGCGGAGGCCGGCGACCAGCTCGGCTCCGGCGCGACGCTGGCCGACTTCGCCGCGGACGGGCGCGCGGACCTCGCGGTCGGCGTCGGCGGCGAGGACGCGGGCAACGGCACGGTGCTGCAGCTCGACGCGACCACGGCGGGCGTCTCGCTGCCGGGGGCGGTCTATTACGGCGTGAGCCAGCTGGGCACGCCGGCCGGGGCGCGGCTCGGGGATGTGCTGGCGCCGTAGTTCTCGGGCCGGTTTCTTCGGCCGCGCCATTTTCTGACCGAGTTCGTACAACCCTGACCGCTCCTCGCTGGTCTGGATCTCTGCGCGACCCCCCGCCCCTGCGCGCGATTCCCTCAGCGAGGAGCATGTGTGAGCAGGACCAGGCGCAGGAGACCGGCGTCCCGAAGACTGGTGTGGCTCGCCTTGGCGGCAGCCCTGGCGAGCGGCGCCGGCGTCACGGCGTACGCGGCGGGCGACGCGGACGACGCCGGTGCCCCGCGGGCGGAGCGGCCCGCGGACACCCAGAGCGTCGCGCTCAGCGACGCGGGCACCGTGGCCAAGCGGGACACCGCGCCGTTCAGCTCGGTCAGCCTCACCTGGCAGCGCTCGGACGCCGCACTCCCCGGCACCGCCCAGATCCGCACCCGGGACGCCGGCAGCGGCGAGTGGTCCGGGTGGCGCTCGCTGGGCGAGGAAGCGGAAGCCGGGGCCGAGGGCCGCGAGGCGGCCGAGGCCGGGCTGCGCGGCAGCACCGACCTCACCTGGACCGGCGCGTCCGACGGCGTCGAGGCCCGGTTCGTACGCGACGACGGCAGCACCGCGGATGCGCTGCCTGCGGGCATGACCCTTGAGCTCATCGACCCGGGCACCAAGGCCTCTACGGAGGCGGCCGGCGCGGCGGACTGCAACCCGCCCACCTCGCCGCTCGACCCGGCGCCCGGCTCCCCCGTGGCGGCGCCGCCGGTCATCGACCGGGCCGCCTGGGGCGCCAATCAGAACCTCGAGTGCCCGCCGTCGTACGGCACCACGGTCGACGCGGTCGTCGTGCACCACACCGCGACCACCAACAGCTACACCTGTGCCGGCGCCCCTGCGCAGCTGCGCGCCGTCCAGCAGGCGCACCTGAACCAGGGCTGGAACGACATCGGCTACAACTTCCTGGTCGACAAGTGCGGCCGGATCTACGAGGGCCGCGGCGGCGGCATCACCCAGCCGGTGGTCGGCGCCCACGACGTCGGCTTCAACACCGGGACGGTCGGCATCGCGTACCTCGGCGACACGACGACGGCGAAGCCGTCGCGGGCGGTGCAGGACGCGATCGCGCGGATCGCTGCCTGGAAGCTCGGGCAGTTCGGGCACGACCCGGAGTCGTCGGCGACGCTGGTCTCGGGCGCCGACCACGTCGACTCGCTGTACCAGAAGGGCCAGTCGGTCACGCTGCCGCGGATCTTCCGGCACCTGGACACCTTCAAGACGGCGTGCCCCGGCACCAACCTCAAGGGCAAGGTCGGCCTGATCCGCTCGCTGGCCGGCGCCCCGGGCGCGGGCCACGCTCTGGCCACCAGCGACTACAACCGCGACGGCCGCGGCGACCTGCTCGCGGGCGTCCCGCGGGACGGCACCGGCGCGGTGGCAGTGGTGCCGGGCGGCGCGGACGGGCCGGTGGCGGGATCCCGTAAGAAGCTGACGCAGGCTTCGTCCGGTGTCCCCGGCGCCTCTGAGGCGGGCGACGCCTGGGGCACGGCACCGACGTGGGGGGACGTCAACGGCGACGGCCGCGCCGACCTGATCGTCGGCGCGCCGGGCGAGGACGACGGAACGCGCACGGACACGGGCGCCGTCACCCTGCTCTACGGGCCCGACTTCAACTCCGGCGCCGGCTTCACCCAGATCCCCGAGGAGATGCTCGCCGGCGGCCGGTGGGGCACGGCCTTGACGGCCGGCGACTACAACGGCGACGGCTACGACGACTTCTTCTCCCTGGCCGCCGGCTCCGGCATGGCTGCCACCGTCATCGGCGGCCCCGATGTCGGCAACGGCATCCAAGGTCGGAGCCTGATCGACGGCGCCGTCGATCACGCGGACGCCACCAGCGGCGATTTCAACCGCGATGGCTACGCCGACGTGGCGGTCAACTACCGCGATACGAACGGCAAGGGCCGGGTCATCTGGCTGAAGGGCACTGCTCACGGCCTCGACCACGTAGGCACGCTGACCACCCCGGGCGGCCGCTCGGTGGCGGCGGGCGACATCAACGGCGACGGCTACGCGGACCTGGCCATCGGCCAGCCGTACACGGCCGAATCCGGCGCCTACGCGGGCGGCCAGGTCACCGCGGTCTACGGCTCGGCCGCGGGCCTCGGCACCTCCCGTACCGTCCTCCACCAGGCCAGCGCGAGCGTCCCCGGCACCGCCGAGTCCGGCGACGCCATGGGCGCCTCGGTCGCGGTCGGCGACGTGAACCTCGACGGCTACGCGGACGTCCTCACGGGCACCCCCGGCGAGGACATCACCCGCTCCGGCAACCGCTCCAACGCGGGCGCCTCGATCCTCCTCCGTGGCGCCTCCGGCGGCCTGACCGGCTCCGGCTCGCAGGCGTTCAGCCAGGACACCTCGGGCGTCCCCGGCTCCACGGAAACGGACGACCGCGTCGGCTCGGCGGCGACCCTGACGGACTTCTCCGGCTGGGCCCGCACCGACCTGGCCATCGGCGCCGAGGGCGAGAACGCGTACGACGGCACCATCCTCCAACTCGACAGCGGCAGCAGCGGCGTGTCCCCGGCGGGCGTCTACTACGGCCGCACGGAGCTGGGCACGGCGGCCGGGACCCGGGTGGGGGCGATGCTGGCCCCGTAGAACGACGGCAGAACAACGGCAGAACGCAGGCGCCCCGGCACTCACCGTGCCGGGGCGCCTGTGGTCTCATGGGGCGCCTGTTACCAAGCCAACCGGGGGACCTCATGCGCAAATCGGCCATCGCCGCCATCGCCGTCACCGCCGCCGTGCTCGCCGCTGCCGGATGCGAAGGCGATGCGGTTACGGATACCGGCAAGGGCGGCGCGGAGGACAAGCCCGCCGCGAAGAAGGTCCCCGCGTCCGAGGCGGTGCTCGACAAGGGGCAGGTGAAGGCGGCGCTGCTGTCGAAGGCGGACGGGCTGAAGGGCTTCGAGTACCGGCCGATCGACAAGATGCTGCTCAAGGACGAGTCGACGCCGCGGACCGAGCCCGCCGGGTGCCGTGCGCTGGAGGCCAGTTCGCTGTACAGCCTGCGCAAGGAGCCGCGCCCCGTGGCCTTCGCCGGCGTCAACGTGAGCGTCGAGAAGCAGGTCAACAGCGTGCGGATCGAGTCGTACCGCGGGGACGGCGCACGGCAGATGATGACCGGCCTGAAGAAGGCGGTCGCCGAGTGCGCCGGCGGTTACGGCGTCGGCCCCAAGGTGAAGATCAAGCAGGTGAAGACGCTGCCCGCCCCGCAGGCCGGCGAGGAGGCGATCGCCTTCAACCTCTCGGGCTCCGTCGAGTCATTCCGCATCGACCTGTCCAAGACCGTGGTCCGCATCGGCCACGCCGTCGTCATCTACAACCACCCCGCCGGCAGCCAGGGCAAGTCCCCGTCACCGGGCCTGGTGGAGGCCCAGAACAAGAAACTCGAGAAGGCCCTCGCGAGCACCACCGAGTGACGCCTACGGCCGCACCCGCTCCGCCAGCTCCTTGAAGTCCGCCCACGAGGCGGACGGCTTCCGCGGGTCCCACACCTTCTGGGACATCGCCGCCAGTGGCATCTGGATGCCCTTCGCCACCTGCGTCGTCGTCTGCGTGTCCGCGAGGTCGCACCACACCGCGAAGCGTGCGCCGAGGATCTGGTCCGAGTACCGCGCCGGGACCGGCTTGCTGCCGCGGAGCACCGCCGGGGTCCACTCCTCATAGATGCGCTTCCCCGTCGGGTACGTGAAGTCGTTGGGCTCGCCGAGGACGTAGTAGAGGTATTCGTCGTTGAGGTTGACCACCTTGCGGCCCTCCTCCAGGTACGGGAGCGGCTCGCGGGCGTTGATCTCCTTGCCGGTCCAGTACTCGACCTCGCGGTCCTTCGGCGTGGCCACCTGGCCGCCCTCGGTGAAGCCGTCGTTCCAGGCCTTGAGCTTCTTGCCGTCCTTCTTCAGCAGGTCGGCCCGGTCGTTCAGCCACCCGGCCGTGAGGTCCGCGACCTTCGCCTTCGGCCCGTATTCGGCCTTCGCCTTCGCCGCCAGCGCCGGGTAGGTCGCCTCCGGGTCGGTCGCCATCAGCGCGCGGTATTCGTCGCCGCCGAGATGCCAGTACGGGCCGGGGAACAGCGGCTCGAACTCCGTCAGCAGCTCGTCCACCAGCTTCGCCGACCGCGGATTCGCGATGTCGATCGCGCCGCGCACCGGCACCCCGCTCACGTTCTTCAGCTGCAGATCGGGATGCGCGTCCAGCACCGCCCCGAGATGCCCCGGCGAGTCGATCTCCGGCACCACGGTGATGTGCAGCGACGCCGCCGTCTTCACCAGATGCCGCACCTCGTCCTTGGTGAGGTGCTCCTTCGACACGATCTCCGGGTGCTTGTCGCTCTCCACCCGGAACGCCTGGTCGTCGGAGAAGTGCAGCCCGAGCTGGTTGAGCTTGAGGTCGGCCATCTCGTGCAGCCGCGCCTCGATCCAGTCGGCGGTGAAGTGCTTGCGCGCGATGTCGAGGTTCAGGCCGCGCTGGGCGCGGTCCGGGGCGTCGTCGATGGTGCCCGGCGGCAGCGCGCCGCCGCGCAGCGCCTGGAGCAGGGTGCGGGTGCCGTAGAAGACGCCGGCGTCGTCGGGCGCGGTGATGGTGACGCGGCCGTCCTTGTTCGTGATCCGGTACGCCTCCGGGCCGCCGCCCTGGTCGGGCCGCAGCCTCAGCTCGACGTCGCCGGTACGCGCTGGGCCATCGGAGCGATGCACCTTCAGCTCGCCGGCCAGCCGCCGGGACTCGTCCGCGAGCGATCCGGCGCCCGGGGCCACCACCCTGGTACCGGGGCCGGGGCGCCAGGCGGGCCCGCCGCCGGCGTCGAAGTTACGGACCGCGGGGACGGTCCGCGGCGCCCGCACCGGCTTCGTCGCCGGCGGCGTCGAGACGCCGGCCCCCGGCGCGCCGCTGTCCGCCCCGTCCTGCGCTTCGCCGGTGCCGGTCGCGTCCGGGGCGGTGGGCACGGCCTTGGCCGGGGACTTCCGCCCCGGATCGCCCGCCTCCACCGCGTAGGCCACGGCGGCGACGGTGAGGAAGAGCGCGACGGCAAGCCAGGTCACGTACGGCCGGTGGTCGCGCAGCAGGGCAGCGCCGGGCAGGGCTCGGCCGAGCCTCGTCTGCCGCCAGTTCCTCGAATGCCGCATACGGTCCACACCTCCGGGGGCGAGGGTAGGGCCCCGGGAGCCTGAGCGCCCGTCCACCCCGCGCCCTTAAACCTCCACATCCGGGTGAAGTTCTTCGGCTCCGCGGCCGGAAGGTTCGATTCCGGCACTACGGTGGCGCACCGCTGCCCGTCTCGTAACCCCTTTGTGAAACCCGTCTCGCCCAGCCCTCGCAGGACGCCTTAAGGAGCCGACCCTGGACGGCCTCGCCACCCTCAACACGGCCACCCCCGCAGCCGCGGAGGCCGCGCTCGCCGCCTGCTGTGCCAGCCACCGCTGGGCGCGGCGGATCATCGAGCACCGCCCGTACCCCGACGTGTCCGCGCTGCTCGCCGCCGCCGATGAGGCGAGCTACGACCTGACGCCCGGGGATCTGGCGGAGGCGCTGATCAGCGAGCCGGCGCCGCTGCCCGCGGCGGCGGCGGTGCGCCCGTCGTCGCGGACGGCGCTGCGCGCGGCCCACGCCGCGTACGAGAGCCGCTTCGGCCACGCCTTCGTGCTGTGCCTGGACGGCTTCGCGGCGGACGAGCGTCTCGACCAGGTGCTGGCGGGCATCCGCACGCGCCTGGCGAACGAGCCGGAAGAGGAGCGGGCGGTGGCGAAGGAGGAGCTGCGGCGACTGGCGCGGGCGCGGTTACGGCGCTTGGTGACGACGGATTCGGACCGCTTGATCCCCTCAAGCTGAGACATTCCGTAGGCCAGACGTGCCTGATCAATCACACTCGGCACCCCCTGACGGGTTAGCCGACACCCCGTCGATACGATGGCCCGTGGCCGGTGGACCGTACCCGGCCGGGCTGACGACCGACACCCTCATCGCCGGCAAAGCCCCTGTCCCGTTACCGGAGGAAATCCGTGCCGGCTGGAACGCTGTATCGCGGCCGCGAAGGCATGTGGTCCTGGGTGGCGCATCGCGTCACCGGCGTCCTCATCTTCTTCTTCTTGTTCGTCCACGTCCTCGACACCGCCCTCGTCCGCGTCTCCCCCGAGGCGTACGACGATGTCGTGGCGACCTACAAGACGCCCATCGTGGCCCTGCTTGAGTACGGCCTCGTAGCCGCCGTCCTCTTCCACGCGCTCAACGGCCTGCGCGTCATCGCCGTCGACTTCTGGTCGAAGGGTCCGCGCCTGCAGAAGCAGATGCTGTGGACCGTCGTCGGCATCTGGGTCGTGCTGATGGCCGGGGCGCTGTACCCCGTCCTCGGGCACGCTTTCCGCGAGCTGTTCGGGAGCTGAGCTGAGCCATGACCACCTCTGACATCAAGCTGACGGGTTCCTCCTCGGAGATCTCCCCGGAGAACCCGGCCCCGGTCATCGAGGCCCCCCGGGCCCGTACCGCGAAGACCCCGAAGGCCACCCGCGGCAACTTCGAGATGTACGGCTGGCTCTTCATGCGCCTGTCCGGCATCGTCCTGGTCGTCCTGGTCATCGGCCACCTGCTGATCCAGCTGGTCCTGGACGGCGGCGTCTCGAAGGTGTCCTTCGCCTTCGTCGCCGGCCGCTGGGCCTCCCCGTTCTGGCAGGCCTGGGACCTGATCATGCTGTGGCTGGCGATGCTGCACGGCGCCAACGGCCTGCGCACGGTCATCAACGACTACGCCGAGCGGGACAACACCCGCTTCTGGCTGAAGATGCTGCTCTACGCGGCCACGATCTTCACCGTTCTCCTGGGCACGCTGGTGATCTTCACCTTCGACCCGAACATTCGCTGACCCGGGACCGAGGTTCGAGACTCCCATGCAGATCCACAAGTACGACACCGTGATCGTCGGCGCCGGCGGCGCGGGCATGCGCGCGGCCATCGAGTCGACGAAGCGCAGCCGCACCGCGGTGCTCACCAAGCTCTATCCGACCCGCTCCCACACCGGCGCCGCCCAGGGCGGCATGGCCGCCGCCCTCGCGAACGTCGAGGAGGACAACTGGGAGTGGCACACCTTCGACACGATCAAGGGCGGCGACTACCTGGTCGACCAGGACGCCGCCGAGATCCTGGCGAAGGAGGCCATCGACTCGGTCCTGGACCTCGAGAAGATGGGCCTGCCGTTCAACCGCACCCCCGAGGGCCGGATCGACCAGCGCCGCTTCGGCGGCCACTCCCGTAACCACGGCGAGGCCCCGGTGCGCCGGTCCTGCTATGCCGCGGACCGCACGGGCCACATGATCCTCCAGACCCTGTACCAGAACTGCGTGAAGGAGGGCGTGGAGTTCTTCAACGAGTTCTACGTCCTCGACCAGCTGATCACCGAGGTCGACGGGGTCAAGCGGTCGGCGGGCGTCGTCGCGTACGAGCTGGCCACCGGCGAGATCCACGTCTTCCAGGCGAAGGCGGTCGTCTACGCGTCCGGCGGCACCGGCAAGTTCTTCAAGGTGACGTCGAACGCCCACACGCTGACCGGTGACGGCCAGGCGTCCTGCTTCCGGCGCGGGATTCCGCTGGAGGACATGGAGTTCTTCCAGTTCCACCCGACCGGCATCTGGCGGATGGGCATCCTGCTGACGGAGGGCGCCCGCGGTGAGGGCGGCATCCTCCGTAACAAGGACGGCGAGCGCTTCATGGAGAAGTACGCGCCGGTGATGAAGGACCTGGCCTCGCGCGACGTGGTCTCCCGGTCCATCTACACGGAGATCCGGGAGGGGCGTGGGTGTGGCCCGGAGGGCGACCACGTCTACCTGGACCTGACCCACCTGCCGCCGGAGCAGCTGGACGCGAAGCTCCCGGACATCACCGAGTTCGCGCGTACGTACCTGGGCATCGAGCCGTACACCGACCCGATCCCGATCCAGCCGACCGCGCACTACGCGATGGGCGGCATCCCGACGAACGTCGAGGGTGAGGTGCTCGCCGACAACACCACCGTCGTGCCGGGCCTCTACGCCGCCGGCGAGGTCGCGTGTGTGTCGGTGCACGGCGCCAACCGCCTCGGCACCAACTCGCTCCTCGACATCAACGTCTTCGGCCGCCGGGCCGGCATCGCCGCCGCGGACTACGCCTCGAAGGCCGACTTCGTCGAGCTGCCGGAGAACCCGGCCGAGTTCGTCGCCACCGAGGTGGAGCGGCTGCGCGACGCCACCGGCGACGAGCGGGTGTCGGACATCCGGCGCGAGCTGCAGGAGTGCATGGACGCCAACGTGATGGTCTTCCGTACGGAGCAGACCATCAAGACGGCCGTCGAGAAGATCGGCGAGCTGCGCGCCCGCTACAAGAACGTCTCGGTGCAGGACAAGGGCAAGCGCTTCAACACCGACCTGCTGGAGGCCATCGAGCTGGGCAACCTGCTCGACCTGGCCGAGGTCATGGCGGTCTCGGCGCTGGCCCGCAAGGAGTCCCGCGGCGGTCACTACCGCGAGGACTACCCGAACCGCGACGACGTCAACTTCATGCGCCACACCATGGCGTACCGCGAGACCGAGTCCGACGGCAGCGAGTCGATCCGCCTGGACTACAAGCCGGTCGTCACGACCCGCTACCAGCCGATGGAGCGTAAGTACTGATGAGCACTCCGACGATGGACAAGGTCGAGGCGGAGTCCGCCGCCTCGCCGTACATCACGGCCACCTTCCGGATCCGCCGCTTCAACCCGGAGATCGCGGCCGAGGCGGTCTGGGAAGACTTCACGATCGAGATCGACCCGAAGGAGCGCGTCCTCGACGCCCTCCACAAGATCAAGTGGGATGTGGACGGCACCCTGACCTTCCGCCGCTCCTGCGCCCACGGGATCTGCGGTTCGGACGCGATGCGCATCAACGGCCGCAACCGGCTGGCGTGCAAGACGCTGATCAAGGACCTCAGCCCGGAGAAGCCGATCTCGGTCGAGCCGATCAAGGGGCTTACGGTCCTGAAGGACCTGGTCGTCGACATGGACCCGTTCTTCCAGGCGTACCGCGATGTGATGCCGTTCCTGATCACGAGCGGCAATGAGCCGACGCGTGAGCGGCTGCAGTCGGCGGCGGACCGGGAGCGCTTCGACGACACGACGAAGTGCATCCTGTGCGCGGCCTGCACGTCCTCGTGCCCGGTCTTCTGGAACGACGGCCAGTACTTCGGCCCGGCGGCGATCGTCAACGCCCACCGCTTCATCTTCGACTCGCGCGACGAGGCGGGTGAGCAGCGGCTGGAGATCCTCAACGACCGCGACGGCGTGTGGCGCTGCCGTACGACCTTCAACTGCACCGACGCCTGCCCGCGCGGCATCGAGGTCACGAAGGCGATCCAGGAGGTCAAGCGGGCGCTGATCACCCGGCGCTTCTGACCTCGCGGCCGGCTCCGGCGTTTTTCCACCAGGGCCCCGCTTCCCCGTACTGGGGAGGCGGGGCTCTCGTGCGTTTGCGGTAGCGTTCCCGAAATCGCCCGGCCATTCGGATTGTCGGGGCGAAAAGTGGGGGGAATCGGCAGATGCTCTGTGTTTCGTGTCAGGCGCGCACGGTGTGCTGTCTGCACCGAGCCGTTGCCGAGACCGGGGGACCATCCGTTCTTCACCGGGGCGCCGGCCGCGGCGGAGGCCGGGCATCCGCCGCCACCGCCGCCGCCCGTCAGTCCGGCCTTTCGGCCGCTTCGCGGGCTCGCCATCGCGCTCACCGTGCTGCTGATCGTCGGGGCCGTGGTGGATCTGGTCTCGCTGGCCATCGGTGTGCACATGCGTGACCTGCTGGACCGGATCATGACCGCCTCGGACAGCGAGATCGACAGGGCCGACACCCTGTACGGGCTGGCCGGCATCGTGCAGACGATCTGCTTCCTTGCCATCGCCACGGTGTTCATCGTCTGGTTCCATCGCGCCCGCAAGAACGCCGAGTTGTTCGACGTGGGGCAGCTGCGCAGCTCTGCCGGCTGGGCCATCGGGTCCTGGTTCATCCCGATCGGCAACCTGGCGGGGGGCGCCCGGCAGGCCTGGGGCCGGTCACGGCGTGGTGGCTGACCTTCATCGTGGCTTCGTGGAGCGGATGGGTCGCGGGGACCCGGTACCAGGCCGCCGACACGGCCGACGCCGTCAGCTCCGCGACGGCCGGGTACACGGCCGCCGTGCTGGCGATCCTGTACATACGGAAGCTCAGCGGCATGCAGGAGACCAAGCAGCACGCGCTGGCCGGCCAGTACTTCTGACGGTCACCGGCTCCGGCTTCGGCTTCGGCTCCGGCTCACTGGCCGAAGGTGCCGTACAGCGCGACCGCCAGCGCCAGCAGCCCCGTCAGCGCGGCGATCGAGGGCAGCGGCCAGCGGGCCTGTTCCAGGATCTCCAGCCGGTGGTCGTGGTCGTCGAGGACCTTCTCGGCCTGGTCGGCGCGCTGCAGCAGCAGCGCGAGGTCGCCGCGGGTGGTCGCGAAGCCGACGTCGACGGCGCTGCGCAGGCGCTCCAACTCCAGCGCTACGCCGTGGGCTTCGGCGACACCGAGGGCTTCCGGTGGTGGTTCGGTCATGGGGCAGGACTCCCTTCGAACGAGCATTCGATTATAGCTGAGTCGAGGCCCTTTCTGCTGGCATATGCCGCCCCGGTGATACCGTGCGCCGATGTCTGACATCGCACCACCCCCGCGCCGCGGCGTCCTGGTCACCGGCGCCTCCCGCGGCATCGGCCGCGCCGTCGCCACCGCCTTCGCCGCCGCGGGCGACCGGGTCGCGGTCCACTACGCGTCGCGGCGCGAAGACGCCGAGGCCACGCTGCAGGGGCTGGCGGGAGACGGGCACGTACTCGTCGGCGGCGACGTGTCCGATCCGGCGGCGGCGGCCCGTATCGTCGACGAGGCGGTGGCGGGGCTGGGCGGCACGCTGCACGTGCTGGTCAACAACGCCGCCGTGAATCTGGCGCAGCCGATCGCCGAGATCTCGTACGAGGACTGGCAGGCGGTCTGGGAGCGGACGGTCGCGGTGAATCTGACCGGCACCGCGAATGTCTCGTACTGCGCCGCCCGCCACATGATCGACGCGGGCGTCCGGGACGGCCGGATCGTCAACGTCGGCTCCCGCGGCGCGTATCGGGGCGAGCCCGACCACCCCGCGTACGGCGCGACCAAGGCCGGCGTCCACGCGCTCGGCCAGTCCCTCGCCGTGGCGCTCGCGCCGCACGGCATCGCGGTCGCGTCCGTCGCGCCGGGCTTCGTGGCGACCGAGCGGGTCGCGGACCGGGTGACGGAGGAGACGCTGCGGCAGAGCCCGTTCGGCCGGGTGGCACGCCCCGAGGAGATCGCCGCCGCCGTCCGGCACCTCGCGTCGCCGGAGGCGACGTGGAGCTCGGGCGCGGTGCTGGACGTCAACGGGGCGTCGTATTTGAGGTGAGCACGGGTCCTACGGGCGGGTCTCGCCCCGCAGTTCCGCGATCGCCTGCTCGATGCGGCGGGTCCGGGTCTCGGGCTTCTTCGCGGCGTCGATGGTGAGGACGTGCTTTCGTTT
Source organism: Streptomyces coryli (assembly GCF_011044975.1). GTDB lineage: Bacteria > Actinomycetota > Actinomycetes > Streptomycetales > Streptomycetaceae > Streptomyces > Streptomyces coryli. Next base: position 36,401 of record NZ_JAAKZV010000034.1, read on the forward strand.
ACGGCCCTGGGGCAGGCGGTCGTAGGCGGCGCGGGCGGCCTGGTCGGCGGCCAGGGCGCGGGCGAAGTCGGCGGGTTCTGTCACGGTCCGGGGCTCGGTGTCGAGGCGCAGGTCGACCTCGATCTCGTCGCCGACGGCGACGCCGGCGGCCTGGCGGTTGGCGTTGCTGAGGCCGAGGAGATTGCGGCCGCGCATGATGGCGACGCGGCTCTTCCAGGTGTGGCCGTTGATCGTGATGGTCACCGGCGGGCGCTTGCCGCCGCCGAGCGACTCGACGACCTCGGGCGGGACCTCCAGGCCGCGCATGGGCTCCGGCGGCTCGACGTGCGTACGGAACTTCATGCCGGCTCCCTGGTCGGTGAGGTGAGGGTGTGTCGTACACGCTACGACCGGCCCGGGGCCTGCGGCTTCTTTGATCCTGACCGCTTGCGGCTCTGCGCCTCTGCGGCGATCAGGGCCTGAGGGTGATCTGGCGCTCGCCGGCGTACGTCGTGTGCGAGGTGATGCGGCGCGGGGCGCGCAGGCCCTCGTGTGCCGCGTAGAGCCGGCGCGCCGCGGGGAAGTCGCCCTCGGCGCCCGCGGCCGCGGCGGCGTCGAGGACGTCGTAGTCGGCGGGTCCGAGCAGCTCGAGCTCGGCCTCGGCCAGGCCCCAGCCGTCCCAGGGCAGGACCTCGACGCCGTTCAGGGCGGCGAGGTCCCGGACCACGCTCGCCTTGACGAAGTCGAGGCCGCTCAGGCGCACGACACCGACGCCGTACGCCGCAGGGTCCGCCCGACCCGTACGACACCGCCGCCAGGCCTCCCCCGCGACGACGAAGCGGTCGCGCGGCACATCGAACGGATCGAAGCCCAGCTCCCACTGCCACGCCGCATCCGGGTCCGGCACCACCTGCGGATCGGTCAGAACCCAGCCGCGGGCGTCGTCCCACCACTCGGTGACCCAGTGGTCCTCGTACGTGCCGGGCACCAAGTAGGCCGCGAAGCCACAGCGGATACGGGCCGGCGTGCCCGTATGCCGCAGCAGCGCGCAGTGCAGGAGCGCGAAGTCCCGACAGGTGCCGGCGAAGCGCTCGACGGGCGACCGCGGAGCCTTCGCAACCGGCAGCCCACCACTGCGCCCCCGATCCAGCACCATCATCTCGTCGACATACCGCGTCTCCGCCTCCTCCGCCTTACGCCCGGCGGCGAGCTCGACCCCATAGCGCCCGGCGGCCTCCTCGCGGTGAATGACCAGGCCGCGTACGAGCCGGGCCAGCGCCGTCGGCTCGTGCGGCAGTCCGGAGTCGTCGAACGGCCCGGGCTCCGAGGCGCCCGACTGCCGGATATAGAAGGCCCGTTGGGTGACATCCATGCCCGGGACCGTATGCCCTGCCCCAGGGACAGGGTCCAGGCGGGGCCGACTTGAACACGTTCAAGAAGAGGGCTACAGTCCTACCCGTAGCCTCTTTTGAACACGTTCAAGAAAGGGCGTGGCAAGGCATGGATCTCACCGTCACCACCTACGTCGTCTACATCGGCGTCAGCCTCGGCCTGACCGTCTGGGTCGCCCGCACCCTCAGCCGGAACGGGCAGATCTTCCTCGCCGACGTGCTGCGCGGCAGCGAGACGCTCGCGGCCGCCGTCAACCACCTGCTGGTGGTTGGCTTCTACCTGGTCAACCTCGGCTTCGTCGCCCTGTACCTGAAGACCGCCGACGCCGTCGACGACGGCCGCGGCCTCGTCGAGGCGCTCTCGGTGAAGCTCGGGGTCGTCCTGCTCGTGCTCGGCGTCATGCACCTCGGCAACGTCTACGTCCTCAGCCGCATCCGCCGCCGCGGCCTGCTCGAGCGCGAGCAGGTGCCGCCGGTGCAGCCGGACGCGTGGACCGACCCGGCGCGGGCCTGAGCATGCGGGCCCCGACCGCCGTCCACGGGCTGACCGTCCTCTACGACGCCGACTGCAAGCTGTGCACCTTCGTGCGCAACTGGCTCTCCGGACAGGCCCAGCTCGTCCGTCTCACCCTCATCCCCTGCGGCTCGGTCACGGCCCGCCGCCGCTTCCCGGGCCTCGACCACGCTGCCACCCGTGAGGAGATCACCGTGGTCGGGGACGGCGGGCAGGTCTATCGGGGCGCCTCCGCCTGGATCGTCTGCCTGTGGGCGCTGGCCAAGTACCGCCCCCTCGCCCACCGCCTCAGCTCCGGCGCCGGCGCGCAGGCCGCCCGGGCGACGGTGCTGGCGGCGGCGCAGTGGCGGGGGGCGGCTCGACCGTGGGGCGGGGGCGCGTACGCGGACGGCTGGCGCTACGCCCCGGCGACCGGCTGGTCCCGGACCTGCCCCGACGGGTCCTGTGCCCCCGGTTAGGCTCGACCTGTGGACGACGCAGTGCCGACCGAGAAGGCCTCTGGCTCGCTTGCCAAGGGGGAGCAGACTCGCACGTTGATTCTGGAGACCGCTCTGCGGCTTTTTCAGGAGCGGGGTTATGACAAGACGACGATGCGGGCTATCGCTAGTGAGGCGGGGGTGTCGGTTGGTAATGCGTACTACTACTTCAAGAGCAAAGAGCACCTGATCCAGGGCTTTTACGATCGGATCGGTGAGGCGCACGCTGCCGCCGTGCAGGACGTGCTGGCTCGTGAGACCGATCTCGCCGCCCGACTGGAGGGGGTGCTGCTCGCGTGGCTGGATATTGCGGCGCCGTATCACGAGTTCGCGGCGCAGTTCTTCAAGAACGCCGCCGATCCGAACAGTCCGCTCAGCCCCTTCTCGCCCGAGTCCGAGGAGCCGCGTGAGGCGACGGTCGAGCTGCACCGGCAGGTGCTGGCGGGGTCGAAGGCTGCGCTCGTGCCCGAGCTGCGGGAGTTGATGCCGCAGCTGATGTGGCTGCATCAGATGGGGATCGTGCTGTATTGGGTCTTCGATCGCACCGAGGACTGCGAGCGGACGCGGCGGCTGGTGCAGCGGTCGTCGCCGATGGTGGCGCGCGCCATCGATCTGTCCCGGTATCGGCTGCTTCGGCCGCTCGCCCGCGAAGTGGCGGACATCCTGCATGACTTCATTCTTCCGGCGGCGGGCATGGCCGCGGAGAGGGCTCCGGCGACGGCCCGGCGGAAGACGCGGCGCAAGAAGGACTGAGGGTTCCAACCCCAGGGGCGAATGGGGGGTTTCCCCCACCGGACTGGGGGGTCACCCGGATCGTTCGGGCGCGGCCTGGTCTCTAGGTTCATGGGTGAGATCGCGGACAGCGATTCGGACCCGCCCCGGAGGCCATCGTGACCACGCAGCAGCAGCGCACGCAGCAGCAGTCGCCGCGCCGTGCGGCCATCGCGGCCTTCGTTCGCTTTGTCGTCTGCGGTGGCGGGGTCGGCCTGGCGTCGAGCGGTGCGCTGGTACTGCTCGACGGGCGGATGCCGCTGGTCGTCGCCAACGCCCTGATCACCGTGGTCTCCACGCTCCTCGCCACCGAACTGCACGGCCGCATCTCGTTCCGCAGCGACCGCGGCGGCTGGGGCGTACACCTCCAGTCGGCGCTCACCGTCGCGGTGAGCTACGCCTTCACGACGGGCGCGCTGCTCGCCCTGCACGCGGTCCAGTCCGCGCCGTCGGCGCTGACCGAGCAGACCGTGTACCTGACGTCGTCCGCGCTGGCCGGACTCGGCCGCTTCGCGGTGCTGCGCGCGGTGGTCTACGCGGACCGCAGGACGCCGGCACCGGCGGCGGCGGCTCCGGTCGCGAAGCCGGCACCTGCCGCAAAGCCGGTGCTGCGCAAGGTGATTGCCGGTAACACCGCCGTGGCAATCGCCGCCTGAGCCCCACAGGAGCGGGGGAGGACCGCCGCGCGGCCCTCCCCCACCCGAGCTCAGTTCACCGTGATCCGTACCGCACCAGTCGTCAGGTCACCCGTGTCGTCCGTCACCGTCAGATGCGCCGTGTACGTCCCCTTTCTCGTGTACGTATGCGTAGCCGTCGCCCCGCCGTCAGCGGCCGAGTTGTCGCCGAAGTTCCAGTGGTGCTTGGTGGCCGTACGGCCCGGTGGCAGCGTCACCGTGCCCGCCAGGGACACCTCCAGCGGCGCCGTGCCCTCCGCCGGGGTCGACGTCAGCGACACCTTGGCGGCGGACTCCTTCTCCGCGCCCGGGCCGTTGAAGTGCAGCCAGTCGAGCCCCAGCAGGTCCGGGCCCTCCGCCGTCCACGCCGGGTTGGTGAAGACCGCGTAGATCTTCTCCACCCCGCCGGGGTCGGTCAGGTCCACCGTCGGGGAGATGACGTTCCCGTAGCCGCCCGTCGGTGGGATCGTCGCCTTGCCCAGCAGCGGCCCGTCCGGGGCGCCCGAGCGGAATTCCACGTCGCCGCCGATGCCGCCGGAGGACGCGCCGACCGTGACCGAGTCGATCCCGGTGAGGTTCCCGGGGTCGAGGGCGATCCAGTCGCCGTGCTCGATCTCGCCGAGGCGCTTGCCGCCGGAGGCGTCGTCCCTGCTGAGGGTCTCGGCGCCGCCGTGTGCGCCGCCGGTGGCGTTGCGGTGCTCGGCCTCGCGGTACTTCTGCCGCAGGGTCAGCGCCGATGAGCCGACGAGGCTCGGCACGCCGTCGGCGCCCTTGTCCTCGTACTGGGCGCTGATGCCGTAATAGAGATTCTGGCCGGGGCCGTGGCTGTCGCCGGGGTCGGTCTTGATCTCGCCCGCGCAGCCCGTGTAGTTGTCCAGCGGATGCAGGTGGCTGTCATGGCCGAGCTGCGACTGGACGACGACCCGGGAGCAGTCGATCGTCCCGTCCTCCGCGTCCTTGACCTCGACCTTGAACGGGACCGTATCGCCGAAGTCGAACATGCCGCCGTCCGGTGGCGTCGTGATGGTCACCTCGGGTCTCGTATTACCGACCGTGATCTTCTGGCTGGCGATGCCGGTCAGCTCCGGCGGGCCCTCCACCGTCAGGCTGGCGTTGTACTGCCCCTTCGTCTCGTACGTGTGCGTCGGATTCGGCTCGGTGGAGTCGGTCGTGCCGTCGCCGTCGAAGTCCCAGGCGTATGTGATCGGTTCGCCACCGGGGGCGTTCGAGCCCTCGCTGGAGAACTTGACCGTCAGCGGCCCGGGGCCGGAGTCGGGGGATGCCGACATTTTCGCCACCGGCGGTCGCCCCTCGGCGACGTAATCGATGCGATAGATGCCCGCGCCCTCGTTGCTGCCGCCGCGCCCGGTGCCGCTGCCCTCGCCGAAGTCGATGACGTAGAGCGAGCCGTCCGGGCCGAAGTGCGCCTCGAAGGGCTGGATCCAGTCCATGTCCTCGAAGATGCCGTTGATGGACTGCAGGTCACCGGCCTTGGCGTCGGGGAAGCGGGGGTCGGTGAACTTCTGGTCCTTCTGCTGGATCGAGAAGGTCTTGAACCACTTCCGGGTGAGCTCGTAGGTGATCCACTTGTTCTCGAAGTACTCCGGGAACTTGGTCTTGCTGTCCAGCTTCGGGTCGTAGTCGTAGACCGGGCCGCTCATCGGCCCGCCGCCGCCCGTGCCCAGCTCGGGGAATTCCGCCGAGGCGGAGTAGGCGTACCAGACGGTGGCCGGCTGGGCGGGTGGCAGCTCGGTCTTGCCGGTGTTGTTCGGGGAGTCGTTCTTCAGCGCGCCGCAGTCGAATTTCGCGCCGGACTTCTTGGTGGCGAAGTCGTAGTCGTTGAACGGGGTGTTGTTGCCCACGCAGTACGGCCAGCCGTGGTTGCCCGGCTCGGTGAGGCGGGTGTACTCGACCGTGCCCTCAGGGCCGCGGTCCGGGTTGGCGGCGCGCGCGTCGGGGCCGTAGTCGGCGACCAGGACGGCGCCGGAATGCGGGTCGGCGGTGATACGGAACGGGTTGCGGAAGCCCATCGCGTAGATCTCCGGGCGGGTCTTGTCCTCGCCCGCCGCGAAGAGATTGCCGTCCGGGACGGAGTAGCCGCCGTCGTCCTTCGGCGTGATCCGGAGGATCTTCCCGCGCAGGTCGTTCGTGTTGCCGGAGGTCCCCTGGGCGTCCCAGGCCCGCCGCCCTTCCCGCTCGTCGATCGGGGCGAAGCCGTCGGACTCGAAGGGGTCGGTGTTGTCGCCGGTGGCGACGAGGAGGTTGCCCTTGCTGTCGAAGGTGATCGAGCCCGCCATGTGTACGTTGGCGCGGCCCTCGCCGCGCCAGGTGGGCATGGTGAGCAGCACCTTCTGCGAGTCCGGGACCACCTTGCCGTCGTCGCCCATGGTGAAGCGGGACAGGTTGATCTGGGGTTTCTCCTTGTCGGAGTGGAGGAGATAGAGCCGGTTGTTCGTGCCGAAGTCCGGGTCGAGGGCGAGGCCGAGGAGGCCGTCGGACTGGCTGGTCATCTCCGGGGTGTAGTCGAAGTCCAGGGCGGTGGTGACGTTGAGCGTCTTCTGGTCCACCACCTTGAGCTCGCCGGTGCGCTGGGCGTAGAAGACCCGCTTGTCGGGGGCGACGGCCAGCTCGAAGGGGTCGGCGAGGTCCTCGTCGACCAGCGGGGTGCGCTGGAAGTTGCCGGTCTGGGTGGCCGAGCAGTCGCCGGGGGCGGCGCCGGCGGACCATTCGATGCCGCCGAGCAGATGCTCCAGGAAGGCCGGGTCGGCGAAGGACTCGGCGGCGTGGCCGCCGGCCGTGTACCAGGAGCGGCCGCCGTCGTATTTCTGGCACCAGGAGTACGGGTGGTCGACGCCCTCGTCGAGGCCGGTGACGCCATCCCGCACCTTGATCTGGGCGAGGGTGTGCACCTTGCCGGTCGGGTTGGTGCGGAAGTTGTACCACTCCTCCGTACGCTCCCAGAGCTCCGGCAGCCCCTTGGTGGAGGGGTGGACGCGGTCGAGCACCTTCACCCGGCCGGTCTGCGGCTCGGGGTGGTTGTCGAAGATCGCGCCGACCAGGCCCTCGTACCACTCCCAGTCGCGCTCGCTGGCCGCGGCGGAGTGCAGTCCGGTCCAGCCGCCGCCGGCCCGGATGAACTTCTGGAACGCGGCGCGCTGCTCTGCATTGAGCAGATCGCCCTTCTCCGGGGTGGAGTTGGTGTTGTTGAAGACGATCGTCTGGAACTCGGCGAGGTTCGCGTCGGTGAAGGCGGCCGCGTCGTCGGTGGCCACGACCTCGAAGTTGTGCTCGGCGCCGAGCTTCTTGACGGCCTCGATGCCGGCGGGGATGGAGTCGTGCTTCTCGTTGGTCACCTTGGAGAAGACCAGGACCCGGAACTCGGGCTCCTTGGCGGCCTCCGGGAAGTCGGCGGCGGTGGCGGTACCCATCCCGAGCATCCCGAGCAGCAGGGCTAAGAGGGCGATCAGGACGGTGAGGGGTGACAGGTGCGGTGACAGGGGCGGTCTGTGCGGGCGGCTCATCGATATCTCCCTGATCACTGGTCGTCGCGCGGGAGTTGGGTGAGGACGATGTCGCGGAACGACACCTCGTCGCCGTCGCCGTGGTTCTGCAGCCCGATGTGCCCGGGGTTCAGCCGGCGTTCGACGACGGTGTCGGTGAAGTCGTTGATCTTGACGCCGTTGAGGTAGACGCGGAGCCGGTCTCCCGTCACGACGAGGTCGAAGGTGTTCCACTCCCCCGGCGGGTGCAGCGCCGCGTCCCGGGCGGCGATGTCGGGGGCCTGGAATCCGTAGACGGATCCGGTGGTCTTCTCGGGCGCGTCGGTGGCGTCGATCTGCACCTCGAAGCCCTGGTTACGGATCGCGGGGTCGTCCCCGGCGGGGAAGCCGAGGTGCACGCCGGAGTTGTCGTCCCCGGACATGCGCCAGTCGAGGGTGAGGCGGTAGTCGCTGAACTCCCGGGCGGAGTAGTAGGTCAGCCCGAGCCCGCCGTACGAGGTCATGGCCCCGTCGCCGAGGGCGAAGCCGCCGGGTCCGGCCTGGCTCCAGCCGTCGGTGTGGGTGCCGTCGAAGAGGACGAGGCGGTGCGAGGAGGGTGCGTCGGCGGCCGCGGGTGCGGCCACCGGGAGGGAGCAGAGCGCGACCGCGGCGGCCAGGAGGGCGAGCGGCCTGCGCGTTCTGAGGTGCCTGGACAAGGTGGGGTCCTTCCGTCGTTGCAGCAAGCGCTTACTGACGGGGCCCTGACAAAGTAGGCGGATATTGCCCTGAGGTCAACGGACTTCGTCCACTGAGAGGTCAAACGACCTCGCGTCGCGGGCCCACGGCCCTTTCGGGTGAACGAGGGCGTACGAGACATGCCGCGCCCGACAGCCCTACCATGATGTTCTCGACACCGGCCCCAGGGAGGCATGTGATGTCCGCAGAAGCAGTTGAGCGGCTCCCTGCAGACCAGCCTCACGAGCGGTCTCTGCTTGAAGAGGCGAACCTGCTCGCGGAGCGGAACCCGGGCTACCGCGTCGAGATCATCGGAGGCGTCCTCGTCGTGACCCCACCCCCGGACGGCCCGCATGCGAACGCGCTGACCGACCTCATGATCCCCTTCCTCGCTGCCGGTCTGCACGGCGGCGAGACAAAGGTGCTCCAGGCCATCGGCCTGTGGCTCCCCGAGGGGCCCGATGACTACGCCATCCCCGACCTGGCAGTGGTCGACGCCGATCTCAACGAGCACCTCATCGAGAACAACTGCTATGACCCCCTGGCCTTTCGCCTCGTGGTCGAGGTCACTTCCAACAATTACCAGAGCGATATCCGCGACAAAGTCGCCGCCTACGCGAGCGCCCAACTCCCGGTCTACGTGATCATCAACCGCAAGCACCAGCGCGTGCACGTGCTCACCGACCCGGACTCAGGCGAGTACGCCACCCACCGCGTCCACGCCCCCGGCGAGATCGTCACCCTCCCCGAGTCCATCGGCGCCAAGGTGTCCATCGACGTGGCCGAGATCCTTGCCGCAGGCGAACCGCGGCCCCACAACTCGGCCGAGTCAGGCTGACGACGAACTCGGGCTGACTGCCCGGCTGACCCTCGTGGCCATGGCGGCCAAGTAGTCCACCAGCTCCCGCGGTTCGTGCACCTCGAAGGCGCAGCCCAGGATGGCCAGGCGGGCGGCGAGCCAGTCGACGGAGTCGGCTTCCGTGCGGTAGCGGCAGGTGGTGTCGTCGATGCGTTCCAGGTTGGCGGCCGAGTCGCCCAGGCGCGGGGCCAGTTCGCGGTACGGGGCGTGCAGCGTCACGTCCGCCGCGTAAGACGGCGGGGCCTGGCTCGACATGCGGTCGCCGATGTAGGTTGCCGCGTCCTTTGCCGGGAGGGTGCGCGGGGTGAAGCGGACCGCCGTAAGGAAGGGCTTCGTGATGCGGTCGACGCGGAAGATGCGCCAGTCGGTGCGGTCGAGGTCGAAGGCGAGGAAGTACCAGCGGCGGCCCGCCGAGACCAGGCCTTCCGGCTCGACCAGGCGCTTGGTCTCCGTGCCGTCCGCCGCCCGGTAGCCGAAGCGGAGCTTTTCGCGGGCGGCCGCGGCCGTGGCCAGCGTCGTCAGCACCGCCGGGTCGATCGACGGGCCGCCGCGCCAGCGGGTCAGCGTGGTCGTGGCCGTGCCCAGGGACTTGACCCGGCGGCGGAGGCGGGACGGGAGTACCTGCTCGAGCTTGGCCAGGGCCCGTACCGACGCCTCCTCCACCCCCTCCACCGACTGGCCGGCGGCCGCGCGCAGGCCGACCGCGATCGCCACCGCCTCGTCGTCCTCCAGGAGGAGCGGGGGGAGGGCGGCGCCGGCCACCAGGCGGTAGCCGCCGATGGCGCCCTGGGACGCCTCCACCGGATAGCCGAGGTCGCGGAGGCGGTCGATGTCGCGGCGGATCGTACGGGTCGAGACGCTGAGGCGGTCGGCGAGCTCGCTGCCGGGCCATTCGCGCGGGGTCTGGAGGAGGGAGAGCAGGTTCAGCAGGCGCTTCGGGGTGTCTGTCGTCATGTTTTCAGGGTCCCTCCTATCTAGGACATGACCTGTCCTATATGGCCTCTAGCTTATAAGCATGACCTTTCAGAACGCCCTAGAGGCGAAGAAGGATCGGCGTCGCTGGATCGCGCTCGCCGTCGTACTGACCGCGTCCTTCATGGACCTCGTGGACGCGACGATCGTCAACATCGCCCTCCCGGCGATCCGCGGCGACCTCGGTGCCTCGGCCAGCACCCTCCAGTGGGTGACGGCCGGTTACGCGCTCGCCTTCGCCATCGGCCTGATCACGGGCGGCCGGCTCGGCGACATCTACGGCCGCCGGAAGGTCTTCCTGCTCGGCATGGCCGGCTTCACCCTCGCGTCGCTGCTGTGCGGCATCGCCGCCGACCCGGGCATGCTGGTCGGGGCGCGGGTGCTGCAGGGCGCGACCGCGGCGCTGATGGTGCCGCAGGTGCTGAGCATCATGCACGTGACGTTCCCGGCGGAGGAGCGGGGCAAGGTCTTCGGGATGTTCGGCGCGGTCGTCGGGCTCGGGGCGGTGGCCGGGCCGCTGCTCGGCGCGCTGCTCACCGAGGCGGACATCCTCGGGCTCGGCTGGCGCCCGATCTTCCTCATCAACCTGCCCGTCGGCATCGCGGGACTGCTGCTCGGCGCGCGCTTCATCGACGAGTCGAAGGCGCCCGATGCGCTGCGACTGGATCTGATCGGCGTGGCTCTCGCCACGACCGGGCTGATGATGCTGCTCTACCCGCTGATCAACGGCCGCGAGCACAACTGGCCGACGTGGGGCTTCGTCTCGATGGGCGCGAGCCTGGCGGTGCTGGCCGGCTTCGTGGCGTACGAGCGGCGCAAGAAGGCCAAGGACGGGTCGCCGCTGGTGGAGCTGAGCCTCTTCAAGGACAAGCGCTTCGCGGCCGGTATCGGCGTCCAGGTCGCCTTCTCCACGACGCTCGGGATCTTCTTCCTGGTGTGGACGCTGTACATGCAGCTGGGTCTGGGTTGGACGGCGCTGCACGCCGGTCTGACCGGGCTGCCGTTCACCATCGTGTGCTCGGTGGCGGCGGGGATGAGCGTGCAGAAGCTGGTGCCGCGGTTCGGGGCGCGGGCGGTGCTGCAGGGTGGTGCGGTGACGATGATCGCGGGCGTGCTGCTGTACTTGGCGGCTTCTTCGCGGTACGGGCTGGAGATCTCCTCGCTGCAGATGGCGGTGCCGCTGGCGCTGATGGGTGGCGGCATGGGGATGGTCTTCTCGGTGCTGACCGACACGATTCTGTCGGGGGCGCCGGGGCGGCATGCGGGGTCGGCGTCCGGGCTGATCAACACGACCAATCAGCTGGGGTTCGCCTTTGGGCTCGGGCTGACTTCGGTGGCGTTCTTCAATGTGGTCGACGAGAAGGTGGCGGTGTACGGGCGGCCGGGGCCGGCGTTTGTGGATGGTTTTCAGACGTCGATGTGGTGGGTCGCTGGGATTCTGGTGGTGGTTGCGGTGCTGATGGCGGCGCTGCCGAGGCGCGTGGCCGCGCCCAGCGAGTCCGGTGTGGCCGCGGCGGCGGAGGGCGAGCGGGAGCTCGCGGGCGTCTGAGGCCTGGCGCGATCGATCGACCCCCGGCAGCGGCCGCCCCGTCGCCGGGGGTTTTTCTTCCCA
>NZ_JAAKZV010000350.1 GCF_011044975.1 Streptomyces coryli
CCGCACCCCCGTCCGCCCCCGTCAGCGGCGCCCCCGGCGTGACGTCGTACACCTCACTCGCCCCCGCCCCGCGCAGCGCGTCGCGGATGACGTCCAGCGCGTAGCGATCCGCGTCCGGGCGGGCCACCAAAGCCACCCTCCCGCGCACGTCGATCCCGCCCGCCCGCATACGCAACTCATGCGGCCGCGGCCAGATCTGCGGCGTGCCGGCGTCCTCCCGGTCGGGGCTCGCGGCCCCCGGGCCTTCGTCGTCGCCGGCGTCCGGCGCGGCCACCGCGGGCGCCGCCGAGAGCATGCCTACGCCGACCGAAAGGGCAGCCGACCAGACCGCCGCCCGCGCCGTTACCCTGCGCTTGCTCCCGCGCACCGGCCGTAACTCCCCTCACAACACCGCCAATAGGCGAAGAGCCCACCACCGCGGGGCGGGGGGTGTCAACGCGACTGCCCGTTCCGCGAGGTTTGCACCCTGCATACGAGCGATTGCGGGCTGTAGTCGAGTCGGCGCCCCGTGCCGTAAAAAAGCCTGCCGGGTCGCCCCGAATCCGCCATGTCTTCCCGGAGCCCGGACCCGGGGCCGCCAAATCGCCTGCGGATCACGTAATGTGACCTCAAGCACGATTGCGTCTGCGCCGCCGCGAGGCGGGTAAGGACCGACGCATGCTGCACAAGTCTCAAAAGAAGTCTGCCGCCGATCTACGGAGGCCCCTCGTGGGCGCGCACCATCACAGCCACGACCACGATCACGACCACCTGAAATTCGACGCGGGCGCCGACCCCGACTACGGCCTGACCGGCGCCTGCTCCTGCGCGGAGCTGCCGCTGACCAGCGAGCCGCCGCTGTTCGCGGGCGCGCCGCTGACGAGTGAGCCGCCGCTCGCCGCCGATGACAACCTCATCAGCGAGCCGACACCCCCCATGCACTTCACGCCGACCCCCCAGGTCTGAGAGGCTGCGCAGCGCAACCGAAGCTGCACAGACCGTCACACCTCAACTGGGGGTCCAAGGAATGAGCCTGGACCGGCTGGCCGCCCTGCACGGCGTCGCGACCTCCTTCTCGCCCGCGCCGGGCCGCACCGCCACGGTGCCCGAGGACACCGTCGTGGCCGTGCTGGCCGCGATGGGCGTGGACGCCTCTACCCCGCGCGCGGTACGGGCCGAGCTGGACGCGCATGCCCGCGCCCGGCCGTTGCTGCCCGCCGTCATCACCCGCCGCGCGATCGCGGGTCCCGGCGCCCCGGTGCCCACCGGCCTGCCGGACGGCACCGAGTTACAGGTCGAGGCCGAGGACGGCGCCACCCTCGCGTGGAGCGCCGACCTGCCTCCCGGCGTGCACACCCTGCACGCCGCCGCCCCTGACGGCCGTACGGACTCCGCCGCCCTCGTCGCCGCGCCGCCCCGGCTGCCCGCCCTGGAGAGCCGCGAGCACGGCCTGCTCGTGCAGCTCTACTCACTCCTCTCGCCCCGCTCCTGGGGCATGGGCGACCTCGGCGACCTGGCCGAGCTGGCCGGCTGGGCGGCCCGCGTCCACGGCGCCGGGTTCGTGCAGACCGGGCCGCTGCACGCCGGCGTCCCCGGCCGCCCCGGCGAGGCCGCCGACCCGTCCCCGTACCGGCCGTCGTCGCGCCGCTTTCCCGATCCGGTGCATCTGCGCATCGAGGACATCCCCGAGTTCCGCTATCTGCCGCCCGAGCACCGCGCCCGCGCCACCGAACTCGGCGAGCGCGCCGCGGCGCTGCGGCAGGGCGTGCTGCGGCAGGGCGGCAAGGGCGAGCTGATCGACCGCGACGCCGTCTGGCAACTCAAGCTCGACGCCCTGGAGATCATCCGCGAGGTCGAGCTGACCCCGGGCCGCCGGGTCGCGTACCACGCCTTCCTCGCCGAGCAGGGCCCCGCCCTCGACGACCACGCCACGTGGTACGCGCTCGCCGAACTGCACGGCCCCGACTGGCGCTCCTGGCCCGACGGCCTCGCCGACCCCCGTTCGGCGGCGACCTCCCGGGCCCGGCATGTGCTGCTCGACCGCATCGACTTCCACTGCTGGCTGGCCTGGCTGACCGACAACCAGCTGGCCCGCGCCCAGCGGATCGCGAAGGACGCCGGGATGGCGGTCGGCATCGTCCACGACCTCGCCGTCGGCGTGCACCCCTCGGGCGCCGACGCCTGGGCGCAGCAGGACTCCTTCGCCGCCGGCATGTCCATCGGCGCCCCGCCCGACGCCTTCAACCCGCACGGCCAGGACTGGGGCCTGCCGCCCTGGCGCCCGGACGCCCTCGCGGCCGGCGGCTTCGGCCCGTACCGGGAAGTGCTGCGCAACCTGCTCCGGCACGCGGGCGCGCTGCGCATCGACCACGTCATGGGCCTGTCCCGGCTGTGGTGGGTCCCGGAGGGCGCGAAGCCCGCGCACGGCACGTATGTCACGTACGACCAGGACGCGATGCTCGGCGTGCTGGCCCTGGAGGCGCACCGCGCCGGCGCCCCCGTGATCGGCGAGGACCTCGGCACGGTCGCGCCCGCGATGCGCGAGGCGCTCGCGGAACGGGGGGTGCTGGGCACCTCGGTGCTGTGGTTCGAGCGGGATTACGGCGACGGCGCCACCGGCCACGCCCCGCCGCTGCCACCTGAGCGCTGGCGCCCGGACTGCCTGGCGGCCGCGACCACCCACGACCTGCCCAGCACCGCCTCCCGCCTGACCGGCGGCCATGTGGAGCTGCGCCACCGCCTCGGCCTGCTCGACGTACCGCAGGCGCAGGCGGCGCAGGAGGAGGCCGTCGAAGTGGGGGAGTGGCTCGAACTCCTCGCCCGCACCGGCCTCCTGGGCGAGGGTCCGCACGACGCGCAGACGGCGATCGCCGCCGTGTACCGCTACCTCGCCCGCACCCCGGCCCGCCTCATCGGCGTCTGGCTCCCGGACACGGTCGGCGACCTGCGCCCGCAGAACCTCCCCGGCACGGTGACCGGCTACCCGAACTGGCGCCTCCCGATCGCCGACGCGGAGGGCACCCCGGTCACCCTCGACGAGCTGGCGACCTCCCCGCGGGTACACGACCTGCTGACGCAGCTACGGGACGAACTCGGCCACTGATCCGAGGAATTGGGCGGGAGCTCTTCACGACGCTGGCTCTTTACGGGACCATGCCAACTCAACCCCCGTATAGGTCCGATCACTTGGGAGAGGTCCCGTCGTGAGAAGAGCCGTCTCCGTGCTCGTCGCCGCGCTACTGCCGGCGCTGTTGCCGGCCCTGTTGCTGCCCGCCTCCTCCGCCCGGGCCGCGGGCGACTGTTCCGGAAAGGTCGAGCCCGCCACTTTCATGGAGATCGAGGACTGCGACACCCCGGACCGCATCATCGAGAAGGCCGCCAACGTTGTTCCGAGCAAGGGGCAACGCGCCTGGCAGCAGCGCGAGATCACCGCCTTCACCCACTTCGGCGTGAACACCTTCACCAACCGCGAGTGGGGCTCGGGCGCCGAGGATCCGAAGACCTTCGCGCCGGAGAGTGGTGTGGACGTCGCGCAGTGGATGGACACGTATCGGGCCATGGGCGCCGAGCTGGCGATGCTCACGGCCAAGCACCACGACGGCTTCAACCTCTACCCGACGCGCTATTCGCCCCACAGCATCAAGAACAGCGGCTATGAGGGCGACTTGCTTCGTACGTACGCCACTGAGGCCCGCAAGCGGGACATGAAGGTCGGCGTCTATCTGTCTCCGGCCGACGGGTCGGAGGTCCCGCACGCCTGGCACGCCGACTGGCTGGAGAAGCTGGCGGCCAAGCAGGAGGCGGGCGAGGAGCTCACGAGTGTCGAGAAGACCGCCCTCGAGGACGGCGGTCCGCCGTCGGGCCTCGGCCGGTACGGCAACGGCAGCGCGGAGACCGTACGGACCATTCCCACCCTGGCGGAAGGGGATGACCGGCGGGCGAAGGTGGCGAGCGGCGAGCTGCCGACCTTCAAGATCAAGGCCAATGACTACGACGCGTACTACCTCAACCAGGTCTACGAGATCCTCACCGAGTACGGGCCGATCGACGAGTTCTGGCTCGACGGGGCGAATCCGTGGCGGGACGCGGGGGTCGAGCAGAAGTACAACTTCCGCGCGTATTTCGAGCTCATCCACGCGCTGTCGCCGGACACGGTGATCTTCCAGGGCTTCAAGGGCATTCGCTGGGTGGGGAACGAGAAGGGCATCGCACGTGAGACGGAGTGGTCGGTCACTCCGCATCAGGTGGATCCGCGGGAGAATCTCGCCCCGCTGCCCAATGACTCGACGGATCCCGACATCGGCTCCCGGGAGAAGCTCCTGGGGGAGGGCGTGAAGTACCTGCAGTGGTATCCGGCGGAGGCGGATGTCTCGAATCGGCCTGGCTGGTTCCATCACCCTGACCAGCAGCCGAAGACGTCGGCGGAGCTGGTGGACCTCTATGAGAAGAGCGTCGGGCGGAATGCTCCGCTGCTGCTCAATGTCCCGCCGGCGAAGGACGGGCGGATCTCGGACGCCGATGTGCGTGAGCTGACGGCCTTCGGGGAGCGGGTGCGCGCGGTGTACGGCGAGAACGTGCTGGCGGGGGAGGGTCCGCAGACTTTTGACCGGGTGCGCCTGGCGGAGGACATCAGCCGTGGTCAGCGGGTGGAGGCCTTCACGGTGCAGGCGCGGGATCCGGCGACGGGGGCGTGGCGGGACATCGCCTCGGGCACGACGATCGGCGCATATCGGATCCTGCCGCTGGCCGAGCCGGTGACGGCTGATGCGCTACGGGTGCGGGTGACCGAATCCCGTGCCACGCCGCACCTGAAGCCGGTCACGGCCCATCTCAGTACTGCAGGTCAGGGCGGCTAGCGGGACCCCGCGCGCGCGGGGCGGGCAAGTGTTCGCTAAGTTGGGGACGTGGTCAACAAGAACGCCCTGCGCGCCGGAACCCTCTCGGCCGGCACCTCGCTGATGCTGCTCCTGTCGTCCCCCGCCTTCGCGTACACCCCGGACGACGGCGACGACCCCGGTCCCGGCCTGAGCGCCGCCCAGACCCTCGGCCTGTACGTGGGGCTCCCGCTGCTCGTCTTCGCGGTGATCGCCGGCCTGGTGCTGGCGCTCGATCGGTCGCGGGACAGCGACATCGAGACGGTCAGCGCGCAGGCGAAGTCGCGCGGCTGAGTCGCGTCCCTTCTTCTGTTCATTCAGTAAAACTGAACAGCACCATCGAAAACTTTCGATGGACCTGACAGTTCCTCGCCGGTGATGATCGGTTCCGTAAGCGAACGGAACCATCACCCGGAAGGGGAACTGTGTCAGTCCTGGACCGCCCTCGCGCGACCACTTCGATCACCACCACCACCACCGCTGCTGCCCGTAAGGGCGCCCGCGCAGGCCTGCTGCTGGCGGCTGTCGCGACCGTGGTGTGGTCGGGCAACTTCGTCGTCGCCCGGGCGCTCCATGACGCGGTGCCTCCGGTGCAGACGGCGTTCTGGCGCTGGGTGATCGCCCTGCTTGCGGTGCTGCCGCTGGCGTGGCCGCAGCTGCGGGCGCAGTGGCCGGCGCTGCGCCGTCACGCGGGGTATCTGACGGTGGCGTCGCTGCTGGGCATCGCCTGCTTCAACACCTTCATCTACCAGGCGGGTCAGTCGACCTCGGCGACGAACATGGCCGTAATCGCCGCCGCGTCCCCGCTGCTGATCGTCGTCTTCGACCGCTTCACGGGGCGCCGAATCGGCGGCCGTCGCGCGACGGGCATGCTGATCGCCCTGGCGGGCGTCCTGGCCCTGGTCGCGAAGGGCTCCCCAGCGGCCCTGCTGGAGCTGGACTTCGCCACCGGCGACCTGTGGATGCTGGCCGCGGGCGCCACCTTCGCCGGCTACAGCGTCCTGCTGCGGCGTCGCCCGAAGGAGATCAGCGGCATCGTCTTCCTGTGCGCCACCTTCGCGGTGGGCGTGCTGCTGCTGGCCCCGGCGTACGCGATCAGCCTGTCGGCACAGGGCGGCTTCGCCCCGACGGCGTCGACGGTCGGCCCGCTGCTGTACGTGGGCGTCTTCTCGTCAGCGATCGCGTACTTCACCTGGAACAAGGCGGTCGCGCTGGTGGGCGCGGCGCGAGCGGGGATCGTGTACTACCTGCAGCCGCTGGTGGTGGCTGTGCTGTCCTTCGCGCTGCTGGGGGAGGGCGTGACGGTGGTGCAGGTGGGGTGCATGGCGGTGATCGTGGGGGGTGTGGCGCTGGCCGCGAAGGAGCGGAAGGCGGACCGGTGACCGGTGGGG
>NZ_JAAKZV010000351.1 GCF_011044975.1 Streptomyces coryli
GGGCCGCGGGAGTCGAGCGCGGCGGTGGCGACGACGCTCCCGTCCCACTCGTCCTCGGCGATCAGCAGGGTGTGGCGGGGGTCCCGCAGATAGGCACCCTCGAGATCGATGATGTCGCCGTGCCAGCGCGGCACGTATCCCGTACCGAAGTCGCGGTAGACGGTGTCGAGCATGACGGCGCGGGCGGCGCCGAGGTCCTCGGGGCCGGCAGTCTTGATGCGGTATCCAGGCACTTGCACATGGTACGCAATAAGCCGGACGTCATGATCGGCGGATCCCTCAGGATTCGTCGGCGACGGTGTCCCGCTCGGCTTCCCGCGCGGCGCTGCGGCGCCGGGCCACGACCACGCCGCACACCGCGAGCACCAGGACGGCGACCCCGGTCACGCCCAGCGCCATGTGCTCGGAGAACAGCCGTCCGAGGAGCCGCAGCACCCCGATTCCGGCCGTCGCGTAGATCAGCGACCAGGCCGCGCCCCCGATGAAGAGCGCGGGGAGGTAGCGGCGCAGGGGCATGCGCATGGTGCCGGCGATGAAGTTCGCGGCGGTCTGGAAGCCGACGGTCAGGAAGGAGACGGCGACCACCGGGGCGCCCCAGCGCTGGATCGCCCGCTCGACGCGCTCCAGCTTGGCGGCGGGGATCCGCTCGGCGTACCGGCTGCGCCGGGCGCCGGCGCCGGCCAGCCAGCCGAGGGCGAAGGTGCCGCCGGCGCGGAGCAGGACGATGACGTAGAGACCGGCGGCCGTGAGCGCGACCTTATCCACGGCGCCTCGCGCCGGATTCGAGCCTGGTCTCCATACCTCACCTGCGTCTACGCTGCCGGTCCGGACAGAGCCAGGTTATCCACCCACGGGAAGGCCCCAGCCATGAGCACCCCCAACGTACTCGAATACAAGGTCGTCACCTTCCGTGAGTCCCTGGTCGGAGACGCCCTGGACAGCGACAAGCTGGAGAAGGTGCTGAACAAGCACGCCGAGGAGGGCTGGGCGCTGAAGGCGATCACGTCCGCCGACGTCAAGGGCCGGATAGGCCCGGGAGCGGTCGGCGGACTGCTGCTCACCTTCGAGCGCCCGCGCCGCTAGGCGCTGCGCCGGACCCGGGCCGCCTTACGGGCCTCGGACATCTGACGCGCCTCGGCGGAACGGCGGGAGGTACCGCCGGTCCGCCCGGGGCGGGAGCCGTGGCCGCGGAAGGGGGCGCCGCCCCGCTTCGAGTTCGGGCGCTCGGCGGCGGGCGCGGCCTCGGCGACCGGCACGCCGGAGGGGGCCTGGGCACCGGTGATGCGGCTCAGCTCGGCCTCGCCGGAGCGGACCTGCGTGATCCGCGGCCGGATGCCCGCGTCGGACATCAGCCGCGTCATCTCCCGGCGCTGCCCGGGGAGCACCAGCGTGACCACGCTGCCGGACTCGCCGGCGCGGGCCGTACGGCCGCCGCGGTGCAGGTAGTCCTTGTGGTCGCCCGGCGGGTCGACGTTCACGACGAGGTCGAGGTCGTCGACGTGGATGCCCCGGGCCGCCACGTTGGTGGCCACCAGCGTCGTGACATCACCGGTCTTGAACTGCGCCAGCGTGCGGGTGCGCTGCGGCTGCGACTTGCCGCCGTGCAGCGCCGCGGCCTTCACGCCGCTGCCCCGCAGATGCTTGGTGAACTTGTCGACGGCGCGCTTGGTGTCCAGGAACATGATCACGCGCCCGTCGCGGGCGGCGATCTCGGTGGCGGTCGCGTACTTGTCGGCGTCGTGCACCTCGAGCACGTGATGCTCCATCGTGGCGACCGCACCCGCCGACGGGTCGACGGAATGGACCACCGGGTCGCTGAGGTAACGACGCACCAGGCGGTCGATGTTGCGGTCGAGCGTGGCCGAGAACAGCATCCGCTGACCATCCGGACGCACCTGGTCCAGCAGCGCGGTGACCTGCGGCATGAAGCCCATGTCCGCCATCTGGTCGGCCTCGTCCAGGACGGTGATGTTCACCCGGTCGAGACGGCAGTCCTTGCGCTCGATGAGGTCCGCGAGGCGCCCGGGCGTCGCCACGACCACCTCGGCGCCGGTACGCAGCGCGCCGGCCTGCCGGCCGATCGACATGCCGCCGACCACGGTGGCGAGGCGCAGCCGCAGCAGCCGGGCGTACGGGGTGAGCGCGTCGGTGACCTGCTGGGCCAGCTCCCGGGTGGGGACCAGGACCAGGGCCAGCGGCTGCCGCGACTCGGCGCGCTGTCCGGCCGTACGCACGAGAAGCGCGAGGCCGAAGGCGAGCGTCTTGCCGGAGCCGGTGCGGCCGCGGCCCAGGACGTCGCGGCCGGCGAGGGAGTTCGGCAGCGTGGCGGACTGGATCGGGAACGGCTCGTGCATGCCCTGGGCGGTGAGCAGCTTCAACAGGGCGGCCGGCATGTCCAGTTCGCCGAAGGTGGCGGCGGCGGGCAGGGCCGGGGTGACGGTGGTGGGCAGCGCGAACTCGCCCTGCGCGTGTGACCTGGGACGGTGATTCGTACGACGGTGGTTGGTGCGAGCTGAACGGTTCATGGCGAACCTTCCTCGACAGGGCCCGCATCGAGGAATTCCCGGCAATGACTGCGCCGGATGAATTGCAGGAACGCGCCAAATGTAGGACTAAATTAAGTCCATCGAAATACAGAAATGCAGAAACAGTAAGCTGGGGCCCCGCCGCAAGGCGGGACCCCAGCTTTCTATGCGCTCAGACGTCAGGCGGGAACGATGTTCTCCGCCTGCGGGCCCTTCTGGCCCTGGGTGACGTCGAAGTTCACCTTCTGGCCCTCCTGGAGCTCACGGAAGCCCTGGGTGGCGATGTTCGAGTAGTGGGCGAAGACGTCGGGGCCGCCGCCGTCCTGCTCGATGAAGCCAAAGCCCTTTTCGGCGTTGAACCACTTGACGGTACCGGTAGCCATACTGATCTCCTTCGGGGCAGTGCCCGCGGGCCCACACCGTGTGAGCCCCTGCGTTGCCACGATGAACCCCGTCCGGATAAGCACCGGAGATAAAAAATGCCCGACGGTCATACAGCCGTCAGGGCACTTAAAGTTTCGGGAACCACAACTGCAACTACGACCAAGATTAGCACGCCGCGGCCATCCGTGGTGCATCCTGCTGCTCACCTGCCCGACGCGCACCAATCCGCAGGCGGGCCCTGCTCCGAATCCTGAGTGAAACGGTGATCGGCGAACGGAGTCGTATGAGGTCGGCGGAGAACGCCAGGACCACCCCGCCCCCTCCCCCGAGGCCCGACCTCGACGCCCTGGTGGCCGAGGTGGCCCGCGGCGACCAGGAGGCCTTCACCTCGCTGTACGACGCGGTGAGCGGGCCCGTGCTGGGGCTGGTGCGCAGCGTGGTGCGGGATCCGGCGCAGTCCGAGGAGGTCGCGCAGGAGGTCCTCGTCGAGGTCTGGCGAACCGCGGCCCGCTTCCGGCCGGACAAGGGCAGCACCATGACCTGGGTGCTGACGATGGCGCACCGGCGGGCCGTGGACCGGGTGCGCTCCGTACAGGCCAGCGCGGAACGCGAGCACAAGGCCGCGCTGCTCGACCAGATGCCCGCGTACGACCACGTCACCGAGCAGGTCGAGACCCGCCTCGAGCAGCAGCGCGTACGCCGCTGCCTGGGCGCCCTCACCAGGCTTCAGCGCGAAGCCGTCACCCTCGCCTACTACCGGGGCCTGACCTACCGCGAGGTCGCCCAGCTGCTGACCATGCCCCTGGGCACCGTGAAGACCCGCCTGCGCGATGGGCTGATCCGGCTGCGCGATTGCCTCGGGGTGAGCGCATGACCGCCGCCGACCTGCACACCGCGACCGGGGCCTACGTGCTGCACGCCCTGCCGCCCACCGAGCGGGCCGCGTTCGAGCGGCACCTGGCCGTCTGTGGTGCGTGCGCCCAGGAGGTACGGGAACTGGCCGCCACCGCCGGGCGGTTGGGGCTCGCCGTGGCCGCTGCGCCACCGCCCGAGATGAAACAGCGGGTGCTGCAGGCGATCGGCACCGTGCGCCAGGAACCACCGAAGGTGTCGGCGCCCGGGCGGGTACGCACCTGGGCCCGCTCGCTGCCGCGGATGGCGCTCGCCGCCTCGCTCGCGGCGGCCGCGGCCCTCGGCGGGATCGCGGTGTGGCAGCACCAGTCGGCCGAGGACGCCCGCGAGCAGGCCCGGGAGTCCCGGCAGCAGGCCGCCGATCTGGCCGCCGTGCTCGCGGCCCCGGACGCCAGGAGCGCCACCGGGAAGCTCGGGGACGGCGCGACCGGCACCGTGGTGGTCTCGCGGGCCAGGGACCGGGCGGCCTTCGTCGCCTCGCAACTGCCGGAGCTGCCGGACGGCAAGGTGTACCAACTCTGGTTCGACGACGGCGGCAGCATGCGCTCCGCCGGGCTCCTGGAAGGGCCCGGTGCCGGGAGCGCGACGCTCATGGACGGTCCCGTCGGGAAGGCGTCAGGGATGGGCGTCACCGTCGAGCCCGCGGGCGGCTCGCGGCAGCCCACCAGCACTCCGCTCGGCCTGGTGACCCTTCCCGGATAGCGCGGCGGCGCGGGGCTCCGCGGCTGTGACCCCTGTGACCTGTGTGAACTCGGAAGGATCTTCACGATCGGGTGAATGACCAAGCCGGGCGGCCGCCTTGTTCCGAATCTTGGTTGTGAGCACCCGAGGAAGTACAGCCCTCAAAGGCGCGGCGGCCGCGCTCGGCGGTCTGCTGGCCGGATACACGGCTCTGACCGTGGCGGAGCTGGTCTCCGTGGCCGTCCGGCCCGAGGCGGGTCCGGTGACGGCGGTCGGCGGAGCGGTGATCGACCGCACGCCGGCCGCCGTGAAGGACTGGGCGATCCGGGAGTTCGGCACCGCCGACAAGCTGGTGCTCCAGCTCGGCATCCTCGCCCTGCTGACGGTGTTCGCCGTGGCGCTGGGACTGCTGGCGCTACGGCGCCGGCGTACCGCCGCGGCCGGCGTGCTGGTCTTCGGCGTGGTCGGGGCGCTCGCCGCGGCCGGTCGGCCGGATTCGGCCAGTCCGACGGATACGGTGCCGTCCCTGGTCGGTGCCCTTGCCGGGGCCGTCGTCCTCTACGCGCTCGCGGGTCCCCTGACCGCCGCGGCACCCGCGCCGGAGGGCGCCGCGGCGGGCGGGTCCCGGCCGGTGGACCGCAGGCGTTTCCTCCTTGCCACGGCGGGTGTCGCGGCCGCCGCCACGGGGGCCGGCCTGGCCGGCCGCCGCCTCAACGCGACGACCGTCGCCGGGGCCGAGGCTTCCCGGGCGGCGATCCGGCTGCCGGCGCCCGCCTCGCCCGCTCCCGAACTGCCGCGCGGGGTCGGCCTGCGGGTGCCGGGCGCGGTGCCCTTCACCACGCCCAGCGGGGATTTCTACCGCGTCGACACCGCCTTGACCGTGCCCCGCCTGGACGCCGGCCGCTGGCGGCTGCGCCTGCACGGCAAGGGCGTTGAGAGGCCGCTCACCCTCGACTTCCAGGACCTGCTGCGCCGCGATCTGATCGAGCGGGACATCACCATGACCTGCGTCTCCAACGAGGTCGGCGGCCCGTACGTCAGTACCGCCCGCTGGCTCGGCGTACGGCTGAAGGACCTCCTCGAAGAGGCGGGCGTGCGGCCGCCGTCCCGGGGCGGACCGGCCGATCAGCTGGTGGCCCGCTCCACGGACGGGATGACCATCGGCAGCCCGGTGGAGACCGTCATGGACGGCCGGGACGCGATGCTCGCCGTCGGCATGAACGGCGAACCGCTGCCCTTCGACCACGGCTTCCCGGTCCGGATGCTCGTGCCCGGTCTTTACGGCTACGTCTCCGCCTGCAAGTGGATCGAGGACATCGAGCTGACGACCTTCGCGGACTACGACCCGTACTGGGTCGAGCGCGACTGGGCCCGCGAGGCTCCCATCAAGACCCAGTCCCGCATCGACACTCCCAAGCCGTTCGCCTCGCCCGCGGCGGGCACGGTCGTCGTGGCCGGGGTGGCCTGGGCCCAGCACAAGGGCATCGAGCGCGTCGAGCTCCGGGTCGATGACGGCCCCTGGCAGCAGGCCCGCCTCGCCGCCGAAGGCCCCCTCGACACGTGGCGGCAGTGGAGCTGGGAGTGGCCCGCCACGGCCGGCTCCCACACCCTCCAGGTCCGCGCCACCGACCGCACCGGCTACACCCAGACCGCGAAGCGCACCCGGACCGTCCCGGACGGCGCCTCCGGCCGGCATTCGGTGGTGGTCAACGTGACCTGACCCCACCC
>NZ_JAAKZV010000352.1 GCF_011044975.1 Streptomyces coryli
GTGGGTGGGTGGGCGAAAAAACTCCGCGCACAACCGCACCACCGCCCCGTAATCTCCACACGAACACCCAAGACAACGGTTCGATCACTGCCCCGAAGGGGTGAGCCCGACCCGGGGAGGTAGACTTAACATCGTGTCTGGCCGGACGCACGCCCGGGCGTGCCCTGAGCGCACCTGCGTGGGCTGCCGGGAGCGAGCGGCCAAGAGCGATCTGCTGCGTGTGGTGGTGGTCGGGGACGAAACCGTCCCTGACGATCGCGGTACGCTGCCCGGCCGGGGTGCCTATCTGCACCCCGTTAAGGCATGCCTTGACCTGGCGGTCCGCCGCCGGGCGTTCACCCGGGCCTTCCGTGGCCGGGGGCCGCTCGGCACTGACGGGCTGAACGCCTATCTGGGCAGGCAGTAGCAAGAAGCAAGACCGTTAACAGCCGCACGGAACCCCGTGCGGTGAGGTACCTCGCGAGTCGGAAGTAGGTCGAGATTGCGATGAGCACTCGATGAGTACGCGATGAGTACGCACATGCATAAGTAGCGACGGTCCGGCGGACACCTTCCCGGACCAGAAGGAGCAAAGTGGCTAAGGTCCGGGTATACGAACTCGCCAAGGAGTTCGGAGTTGAGAGCAAGGTCGTCATGGCCAAGCTCAACGAACTTGGCGAATTCGTCCGCTCGGCGTCCTCGACCATCGAGGCGCCGGTAGTACGCAAGCTGACCGATGCTTTCCAGAGCAACGGCGCCGGTGGCGCCAAGCCCGCGGGGAAGCCGGCAGCAACCAAGAAGAAGGCAGCGCCCGGCGGCGCCAAGCCCGCCGCGCCCGCACCGGCGGCCCCCAAGCCGTCGTCGGAAGCGCCCGCGCCTGAGAAGAAGGCGGCCCCCAAGCCGCCGGCCGCCGAAGGCCCCGCCGAGGGCGGCCCCGTAACGCCCGCCGCGCCGAGCGCTCCCGCGCCCGGCCCGCGTCCGGGCCCCAAGGCAGCACCGAAGCCGGCGCCCGCGGCGCCGGCCTCCCCGGAGTTCACCGCCCCGCCGGCGGCCGCTTCCGGCCAGCAGGCGGGCGCCAAGCCCGCCGGCGGCCAGGCGCCGCGTCCGGGCGGCCAGCAGGGGCAGCGCCCCGGCGGCCGTCCCGCTCAGGGCGAGCGCGGTCAGGGCGGCGGCGCCCCGCGTCCCGGCGCTCCGCGCCCGGGTGGCCAGGCCCCGCGTCCGGGCGGCCGTCCGGCAGGACCGCGTCCGGGTAACAACCCCTTCACGTCCGGCGGCTCCACCGGCATGGCGCGCCCGCAGGCGCCCCGTCCCGGCGGCGGCGCCCGTCCCGGTCCCGGCGGTCCTGGCGAGCGCCAGGGCGGCGGCGGACCGCGTCCGCAGGGCCAGGGCGGCGGTCGTCCGTCCCCGGGCGGCATGCCTCGTCCGCAGGGTCAGGGCGGCGGCCAGGGTGCCGCAGGTCCGCGTCCCGGCGGTCCGCGCCCGAACCCGGGCATGATGCCGCAGCGTCCCGCGCCCAGCCCCCGCCCCGGCGGTGGCCCGGGTGGCGGCCGCGGCGGTCCCGGCGGCGGTCGTGGTCCCGGTGGCGGCGGTGGCCGTCCGGGTGGCGCCGGCGGCGGCGCCCGTCCCGGTGGCGGCGGCGGTTTCGCCGGTCGTCCCGCCGGTCCCGGCGGTGGCGGCGGCGGTCGTCCCGGCGGCTTCGGTGGCGGCGGTGGCCGTCCCGGCTTCGGCGGTCGTCCCGGTGGTCCGGGCGGTCGCGGTGGTACGCAGGGTGCCTTCGGGCGTCCCGGCGGTCCCGCGCGCCGTGGCCGTAAGTCCAAGCGCCAGAGGCGCCAGGAGTACGAGCAGATGCAGGCGCCGTCCATCGGCGGCGTGATGCTTCCGCGCGGCAAGGGCGAGACCGTGCGTCTCTCCCGCGGCGCGTCGCTCACCGACTTCGCGGAGAAGATCAACGCCAACCCGGCGTCGCTGGTCCAGGTGATGTTCAACCTGGGCGAGATGGTCACCGCCACGCAGTCGGTCTCCGACGAGACCCTCGCCCTCCTCGGCGAGGAGATGAACTACACCGTCCAGATCGTCAGCCCGGAGGAGGAGGACCGCGAGCTTCTCGAGTCCTTCAAGATCGAGTTCGGCGAGAACGAGGGCGGCGAGGAAGAGCTGACCGCCCGTCCGCCGGTGGTGACCGTCATGGGTCACGTCGACCACGGTAAGACGCGGCTTCTGGACGCCATCCGGAAGACCAATGTCATCGAGGGTGAGGCCGGCGGCATCACCCAGCACATCGGCGCCTACCAGGCGGCGACCGAGGTCAACGGCGAAGAGCGGAAGATCACCTTCATCGACACCCCGGGTCACGAGGCGTTCACCGCCATGCGTGCCCGTGGTGCCAAGTCCACCGACATCGCGATCCTCGTGGTGGCGGCGAACGACGGTGTGATGCCGCAGACGATCGAGGCGCTGAACCACGCCAAGGCGGCCGAGGTGCCGATCGTGGTCGCGGTCAACAAGATCGACGTCGAGGGTGCGGACCCGACCAAGGTCCGCGGCCAGCTGACCGAGTACGGGCTGATCGCCGAGGAGTACGGCGGCGACACCATGTTCGTCGACATCTCCGCCAAGCAGGGTCTGCACATCGACTCCCTGCTGGAGGCCGTCGTCCTCACCGCTGACGCGTCGCTCGACCTGCGCGCCAACCCGCACCAGAACGCCGAGGGCATCTCCATCGAGGCGCACCTCGACCGCGGCCGCGGCGCCGTGGCCACGGTGCTGGTGCAGCGAGGCACGCTGAAGGTCGGCGACACGATGGTGGTCGGCGACGCCCACGGCCGGGTCCGCGCGATGCTCGACGACAAGGGCAACAACCTGGAGGAGGCCGGTCCTTCGACGCCTGCTCTGGTGCTGGGTCTGACCAACGTCCCGGGTGCCGGCGACAACTTCCTGGTGGTCGACGAGGACCGTACGGCCCGTCAGATCGCCGAGAAGCGTGCCGCCCGCGAGCGCAACGCGGCCTTCGCGAAGCGCACCCGCCGCGTCTCCCTCGAGGACCTGGACAAGGTGCTCAAGGCCGGCGAGGTGCAGCAGCTCAACCTCATCATCAAGGGCGACGCGTCCGGTTCGGTCGAAGCGCTCGAGTCCTCGCTCATGCAGCTGGACGTCGGTGAAGAGGTCGACCTGCGGGTCCTGCACCGCGGCGTCGGTGCGGTCACCGAGACCGACATCGACCTGGCGACGGGTTCCGACGCCATCGTCATCGGCTTCAACGTCCGGGCCGAGGGCCGCGCGACGCAGATGGCCGAGCGCGAGGGTGTCGACGTCCGCTACTACTCGGTGATCTACCAGGTCATCGAGGAGATCGAGGCGGCCCTGAAGGGCATGCTGAAGCCGGAGTACGAGGAGGTCGAGCTCGGTACCGCGGAGATCCGCGAGATCTTCCGCTCGTCCAAGCTCGGCAACATCGCCGGTGTCCTCGTCCGCTCGGGCGAGGTCAAGCGGAACTCCAAGGCCCGGATCGTCCGCGACGGCAAGGTGGTCGCGGAGAACCTCACCATCACCGGTCTGCGCCGCTTCAAGGACGACGTCACCGAGATCCGCGACGGTTTCGAGGGTGGTATCAACCTCGGAAACTTCAACGACATCAAGATCGACGACGTCATCGCGACGTACGAGATGCGCGAGAAGCCGCGCGGCTAGTCCGTACGGCTGTCGGGGTCGGGCTCCGGGACATGTTCCCGGGGCCCGGCCCCACTCTTCTTCACTCGATCCCGGACCGGCGGGTCATCCGGACTCACTTGTTCACAGGCAGCTTGTCCTGCGACCTCCTCCTCGGCGACGTACGGTCGCTGAAGGAGAAGCGCTCCGTCGTCCGTCCGATCGTCGCCGAGCTGCACCGCAAATACGCGGTCAGCGTCGCCGAGGTCGGCGACCAGGACCTCTACCGCCGGGCCCGGATCGGCCTGGCGGTGGTCTCCGGTGACATGGGGCACCTCACCGATGTGCTGGACCGGTGCGAGCGGTTGCTCGCGGGGCGTCCAGAAGTGGAGCTGCTGTCCGTACGGCGGCAGATCCACGGCGAAGACGACGAATGAACGTGAAGGAGACCGACCGTGGCCGACAACCCCAGGGCGAAGAGGCTCGCCGACCTCATTCGCGAGGTGGTCGCCGAGAAGCTGATGCGGGGGATCAAGGACCCGCGGCTCGGCACTCGCGTGACCATCACCGACACCCGCGTCACGGGTGACCTGCGCGAGGCGACCGTCTTCTACACCGTCCTCGGCGACGACGAGGAGCGCGCGGCGGCGGCCGCCGGGCTGGAGAGCGCCAAGGGCGTGCTGCGGTCCGCGGTGGGCGCGGCGGCCGGGGTGAAGCACACCCCGTCGCTGGAGTTCGTGGCGGACGCGGTGCCGGAGAACGCGAAGTCGATCAACGACGCGCTGGAGCGGGCCCGGGCGAAGGACGAGCAGGTGCGCTCCGCCTCCACCGGCGCGCAGTACGCCGGCGACGCCGACCCGTACAAGAAGGACTCCGAGGAAGAGGACGCCGAGGCGTAATGGCTGAACGGCGCAAAGGGCCCGACGGTCTGGTCATTGTCGACAAGCCGTCGGGCCTTACTTCGCATGACGTGGTGGGGCGGCTGCGCCGCCTTGCGCGGACGCGGCGGGTGGGGCATGCGGGGACGCTGGATCCCATGGCCACGGGCGTGCTCGTGATCGGGGTCGAGAAGGCGACCCGGCTGCTCGGGCATCTCGCGCTCACCGAGAAGGAGTACGTGGCGACCATCCGGCTCGGCCAGACGACCGTGACGGACGACGCGGAGGGCGACATCGTCGAGTCGGCGGGCGCCGCCGACCTGCCGCCCGGCGCCCTGGACGCCGAGATCGCGGAGCTGACGGGCGACATCATGCAGGTGCCGTCCAAGGTCAGCGCAATCAAGGTGGACGGCAAGCGGGCCTACAAGCGGGTGCTGGACGGCGAGGACGTCGAGCTGCCGGCACGCCCGGTGACCGTGTACGCGTTCGCGCTGCACGAGGCGCGCGAGGGGCGGGCCGGGGACGGCACGCCGGTGACCGATCTGGACGTCACGGTGGAGTGCTCCTCGGGTACGTATATCCGGGCGCTGGCGCGGGACTTGGGCGCCGCCCTGGGGGTCGGCGGGCATCTCACCGCGCTGCGGCGGACCCGGGTCGGGCCGTACGGGATCGACGGGGCGCGGACGCTGGAGCAGCTCGAGGAGGCCGCCGAGGCCGGCGAGCTGCCCGTGCTGCCGCTGGCGGACGCCGCCGCGGCCGCGTTCCCCCGCTGGGACGTGGACGCCGAGCAGGCGCGGCTGCTGTCGCACGGCGTGCGGATCGCCTGGCCGGCCGAGGTCGAGAGCGAAGGCCCGGTGGGGGTCTTCGGGCCGGACGGTGCCTTTCTGGCGCTGGTCGAGCGCCAGGGCGAGAAGGTGAAGAGCCTGGCGGTCTTCGCCTAAGCGCTCCCTGGTGAAACCCGCAACCCGGCGCGTTGTCATCCGTTGGAGTGACACGGGGGCGCGCTGCCCTAAACGTCGTTTCTTGGTGCGCGCCCGGGGCTAGCCATGCCCTGGGCGAGCAGGGAGGACGGCGATGAGCGGTGGCACGGTCGTGCGGATTCGCGACCTCGCCGGGAGGCCCCGGGGGGTCGCCTTCGCCGTCGATGACCGCGGGACGCTGCTCACCTCGCACGAGGCCGTCGACGGGCTCGCCTGTCTGGTACTGCACCCGGCGGGGGCGGAGCAGACCTGGCTGGTCGACGGCGACGCGGTGACGCCGCTGCCGGAGGCGGGGCTTGCGCTGGTGCGGGCCGGTGCGGTGGTGGCCGAGCCGTTCGTGGTGGGTGCGCGCGCTGTGGCCGAGGAGGGGACGGCCGTACGCCTGCATCTGCCGCGGAACATCCTGGAGGGCGAGGTGGTGGGCGCCGGGGCGGCCACCTACACCGCCACCGACGCCTTTCATCTGCTGGAGCCCGCCCTCGCGTTGACGCTGCCGGCCGATGAGGAGCTCGGGCGCTGCGGGCGTCCGGCGGGGGCGCCGGTGGTGGATGCCCGTACCGGCGCGGTGGTCGGGGTGCTCGGGGCCGCGCTGCACGCGGGGCGGAGCGGGGTGTCGTTCGCGGTGCCGCCGCGGGCCGCGGTGGCGATGCCCGCGCTGGTCGCGAGCGGGCGGGCCGAGGCGCTGCGGGAGGCGCTGGCGGGGAACGGGGCCGCGGTCGCCGCGTACGGGGCCGACCTGAAT
>NZ_JAAKZV010000353.1 GCF_011044975.1 Streptomyces coryli
ACCGTGGACCCCTCCGAGGCCCTCGCCCCCTCGGCCCCCTGCCACGGCGAAGCCGTCTGGTCGCGGGTAAAGTGGCGAAACGGACGAATCGACCGATGATCGTATTGCCGGGAAGGGCGTCAGGTGACACGCAGCGTCTATGTGGCCGGGGTGGGCCGTGGGGACGGCCGTCAGGTCGTCGAGCTGGGGATGATGGAGCTGCTCACCCGGCAGGTGGATCGGGTGGGGGTCTTTCGGCCGCTCGCTCACGACGGCACCGATCCGGTCTTCGACCTGCTGCGGGCCCGGTACCGGCTGACCCAGGCGGGCGGCTCGGTGCTCGGGATGTCGTACGAGGAGGCCTCCGGTGTGCAGGCCGCGCACGGGACCGATGAGCTGGTGTCCCGGCTGGTCGGTCGCTTTCACGACATAGCCGCCGATTACGAGGCCGTGCTCGTGCTCGGCAGTGACTACGCGGACACGAACATACCGGCGGAGCTGAATCTCAATGCCCGGCTGGCCAATGAGTTCGGGGCCGTCGTGCTTCCCGTCGTCGGCGGGCTCAATCAGTCCGCCGAATCCGTTGTCGCCGAGGTCCGTAACGCCCACGACGCCTACACCTCGCTCGGCTGCGACGTCCTCGCGATGATCGCGAACCGCGTCGACGACAGCCACGCGCAGCTCGCCGCCCGCGAGCTCGGCGGGCATCTGCCGGTTCCGGTGTACGTACTCCCCGAGGACCCGGCCCTCTCCGCCCCCACCGTCAGTCAGATCAAGGACGAGCTCGGTGCTGAGGTGCTTCTCGGGGACGCGAGCGGGCTGGCGCGGGACGTACGCGACTATCTCTTCGGCGGCGCGATGCTGCCCAGCTTCCTGCCGGCGCTGAAGGAGGGCTGCCTCGTCGTCACCCCCGGTGACCGGGCCGACCTGATCGTCGGCGCCCTGGCCGCGCACTCCGCCGCCGCTCCGCCGATCGCCGGCGTCGTCCTCACTCTGGGGGAGCACCCGGGGGCCGAGACCATGGCGCTGGCCGAGCGGCTCGCGCCCGGGACCCCTGTGCTCGGCGTCTCCGGGCTCTCGTTCCCGACCGCCGAGAAGATCTTCGCCCTGCAGGGCAAGCTCAACGCCGCCACCCCGCGCAAGGCCGACATCGCGCTCGGCCTCTTCGAGTCGCATGTGGACGCGGCCCAGCTCACCGGGCGGCTGAACGTGGCGCCCAGCGGCCGCGTCACCCCGATGATGTTCGAGCACATGCTCATCGAGCGGGCCCGCGGGCAGCGTCGGCACGTCGTGCTCCCGGAGGGCACCGAGGAGCGGGTGCTGCGGGCGGCCGAGGTGCTGCTGCGCCGTAACGTCTGCGACCTCACGCTGCTCGGCAACGAGGCCGCGATCCGCAAGAAGATCGGCGAGCTGGGCATCAGTCTGCCGCTGCACGGCCCGGACGAGGCCCCGCCGGAGACCGGCAACGCCTTCTGCCGGGTGATCGACCCGACCGTCTCGCCGCTGCGGGACCGGTTCGCCGAGCTGTACGCCAAGTACCGCGCGCACAAGGGCGTCTCGGTGGAGCTGGCGCACGACGTGGTCGCGGATGTGAACTACTTCGGGACCCTGATGGTCCAGGAGGGGCTCGCGGACTCGATGGTCTCGGGCTCCGTGCACTCCACGGCGGCGACGGTCCGGCCCGCCTTCGAGATCATCAAGACCGCGCCCGGCGCCTCGATCGTCTCCTCCGTCTTCTTCATGTGCCTCGCCGACCGGGTGCTCGTTTACGGCGACTGCGCCATCAACCCCGATCCGAACGCCGAGCAGCTCGCCGACATCGCGATCCAGTCGGCGGACACGGCGGCGAAGTTCGGCGTGCAGCCGCGGGTCGCGATGCTGTCGTACTCGACCGGTACGTCCGGCACCGGCGCGGACGTCGACAAGGTGCGGCAGGCTACGGAGATCGTGCGCGAGCAGCGGCCCGAGCTGCTGATCGAGGGGCCGATCCAGTACGACGCCGCGGTCGACCCGTCGGTGGCCGCGACCAAGGCGCCGGGGTCGCCGGTCGCCGGGCAGGCGACCGTGCTGATCTTCCCGGACCTCAACACCGGCAACAACACGTACAAGGCGGTCCAGCGCTCGGCGAACGCCATCGCCGTCGGCCCGGTCATGCAGGGCCTGCGCAAGCCCGTCAACGACCTCTCCCGCGGCGCGCTGGTCCAGGACATCATCAACACGGTCGCGATCACCGCGATCCAGGCACAGGGGGAGGCCGGTTCCTGATGACGGCGACCGCGACCCGCGTACTCGTACTCAACTCGGGCTCTTCCTCGCTGAAGTACCAGCTCATCGACATGGCCGACGGCGAGCGGCTGGCCAGCGGGCTGGTCGAGCGGATCGGTGAGGGCGAGGTCGCCGACCACGGGGACGCGCTGAAGATCGTCGGCGAGGAGCTGGCGCTGGGCGGCTTCGGGCTCGATGACCCGAAGCTCGCCGCCATCGGCCACCGGGCCGTGCACGGCGGCATCCGTTTCACCGAGCCGACCCTCATCGACGACGAGGTCGTCGCCGAGATGGAGAAGCTGGTGCCCTTGGCGCCGCTGCACAACCCCGCCAACATCACCGGCATCAAGGTCGCCCGCGAGCTGCGCCCCGACCTGCCGCAGGTCGCGGTCTTCGACACCGCCTTCCACGCGACGATCCCGGAGGCGGCGGCGCGCTACGCCATCGATACGGAGACGGCGGACAAGCTGTCGGTGCGGCGGTACGGATTCCACGGGACCTCGCACGCGTACGTGTCGCGGGCCACGGCGGAGCTGCTCGGCAAGGCGCCTGAAGACGTCAACGTCATCGTCCTGCACCTCGGCAACGGTGCTTCCGCCTCCGCCGTCGCCGGCGGCCGCTGTGTCGATACGTCGATGGGCCTGACCCCGCTCGAGGGCCTCGTCATGGGCACCCGCAGCGGCGACCTCGACCCGGCGGTGATCTTCCACCTGGCCCGGGTCGGCGGCATGTCCGTGGACGAGATCGACACCCTGCTCAACAAGAAGTCCGGCCTGGTCGGCCTCTGCGGCGACAACGACATGCGCGAGATCACCCGCCGCATCGGCGAGGGCGACGAGGCCGCGCGGCTCGCCTTCGATGTCTACGTTCACCGGCTGCGGAAGTACATCGGGGCGTATTACGCGGTACTCGGGAAGGTGGACGCCCTCGCGTTCACGGCCGGCGTCGGCGAGAACGCGGCGGCGGTCCGGGAGGCGGCGGTCGCCGGTCTCGAGGAGCTCGGTATCGCCGTCGACCGGGACCGGAACGCGGTACGGGGGCCGGACGCGCGGCTGGTCTCGGCGGAGTACAGCCGGGTGGCCGTGGCCGTGGTCCCGACGGACGAGGAACTGGAGATCGCCACGCAGACGTATGCTCTGGTCGGCGCGGCGGACAGCGAGACCTAAAGAGGGGCCGTATGACCCCGGATAATTCATCTCAGGAACAAAAGGATAGGATCGCCGACATGCGCCGAGCCAAAATTGTCTGCACCCTGGGCCCCGCCGTCGACTCCTACGAGCAGCTGAAGGCTCTGGTCGAGGCGGGCATGAACGTGGCCCGTTTCAACATGAGCCACGGCTCGCACCCGGAGCACGAGGAGCGCTACGCCAAGGTGCGCAAGGCCGCCGAGGAGACCGGCAGGCCGATCGGCGTGCTGGCCGACCTGCAGGGCCCGAAGATCCGGCTGGAGACCTTCGCCGAGGGTCCGGTGGAGCTGGAGCGCGGTGACGAGTTCACCATCACGACCGAGGACGTCCCCGGCGACAAGCACATCTGCGGCACGACGTACAAGGGCCTGCCCGGCGATGTGTCCCAGGGTGAGCGCATCCTGATCAACGACGGCGCGGTGTCCCTCGAGGTCACCGAGGTCGCGGGTCCGGAGGTGCGCTGCATCGTCATCGAGGGCGGCGTCATCTCCGACCACAAGGGCATCAACCTGCCGGGTGTGGCCGTGAACGTGCCCGCGCTGTCCGAGAAGGACATCGAGGACCTGAAGTTCTCGCTGCGGATGGGCTGCGACATGGTCGCGCTGTCCTTCGTACGGGACGCGTCCGATGTCCGCGACGTCCACCGGATCATGGACGAGGTCGGCCGCCGGGTGCCGGTCATCGCCAAGGTGGAGAAGCCGCAGGCGGTCGACAACATGGAAGAGGTCGTGCACGCCTTCGACGCCATCATGGTGGCGCGCGGCGACCTCGCGGTGGAGTATCCGCTCGAGAAGGTCCCGATGGTGCAGAAGCGCCTCATCGAGCTCTGCCGCCGCAACGCCAAGCCGGTCATCGTCGCGACCCAGATGATGGAGTCGATGATCAACTCCTCGCGCCCGACGCGTGCGGAGGCCTCGGACGTGGCGAACGCGATCCTGGACGGTGCGGACGCGGTGATGCTGTCCGCCGAGTCCTCGGTCGGCAAGTTCCCGATCGAGACGGTCAAGACCATGTCGCGCATCGTGGTCGCCGCTGAAGAGGAGCTCCTCTCCCGCGGCCTGCAGCCGCTCGTCATGGGCAAGAAGCCGCGCACCCAGGGCGGCTCGGTGGCCCGCGCCGCCTGCGAGATCGCGGACTTCCTCGATGCCAAGGCGCTGGTCGCCTTCACCCAGTCCGGCGACACCGCCAAGCGCCTCTCGCGCTATCGCGCGTGCCAGCCGATCCTGGCCTTCACCACGTCGGCCGCCACCCAGAACCTGCTGACGCTCAGCTGGGGCGTGGAGCCGGTCGTCGTGCCGCACGTCGACAACACCGACGCGATGGTCGACCTCGTCGACGGCGAGCTCGCGAAGCTCGGCCGCTTCACGAAGGGCGACACCATGATCATCACGGCGGGGTCGCCTCCTGGGGTACCGGGGACGACGAACATGGTGCGGGTGCATCACTTGGGTGGGGAGTCGGCGTAGTCGGCTGGGTGGCGAGGCTGCGTAGTCGGCTGCTTTCTCCGGACGGCTACACCAGCGCGTCCTTGTACGCGATGTTCACGCGGCGATCCCCTGTCGCGCCCGAGGCGAAGCCGAAGGTGAGGCGGGGGGTGTAGCCGCCGCCGGTGGCCGGGACCAGCATGATGTTCATGCCCTCCGGCTCCCGGAAGGTGAGCGACTTCAGCGCGCGGGTCAGCGCCTTGGTGGTGGCGCCGGTGTTGAGGTCGAGGCGGGTGATGTACGTCGAGCCGGTGTCGTCCGGATTCGACGGGCCGCCGTTCTGGTACGCCGTACCCTCGTAGATGTACATGAACGACCCGTAGAGGCAGAAGCCTTGCGCGACGGGCGGTTTGTACAGTCCCGCGCGATGGTGGACCGGGGTGCCGAGCGGTGCGGCGATCGCGTTGTCGAGGCCGTAGACCGCGGCTTGCTGGCTGCCGTCGCGGTCGTAGCGGATGAGGACGCGGCGGTGGTGGATGTCGACCACGGGGCGGGGTGAGGTGAGCGCGCCGG
The DNA here is from genome assembly GCF_011044975.1 of Streptomyces coryli. Lineage (GTDB taxonomy): Bacteria > Actinomycetota > Actinomycetes > Streptomycetales > Streptomycetaceae > Streptomyces > Streptomyces coryli. Next base: position 5,429 of record NZ_JAAKZV010000353.1, read on the forward strand.
TGCCCGGCAGCTTGGTCGGGTCGGGCGTGCGGTCCTTGAAGTCCATCGCGGTGCGATCTTCGGGGTCGTCCCAGTGGAAGCTGCGCGGCGGGTCGGCGGCGGCCGGGCCCGCGTACTTGATGCGGCAGGTCTTCTGCCCGAAGCCGACGCCGTCGGAGTTCGTCTTGGCGTCGTATTCGATCCAGATGTAGGGGGCCTTGCCGGCGGCGGTCGGCTCTACGCCGATCTGCGCGCCGTGCCCGAATCCGCGCAGATACATGCGGGCGAGCTTGGTGCCGCCATCGGCGCTGAGCTTGGTGACGGCGATGTCGCCTTCGGCGAGCCGGGTGGCGTACGGGACGCCGTCGCCCGGGTTGTGCATGACTTGGGCTACGTACCAGTGCTTGTTGAGGTGGTCGTAGCCGGCGCATTGCATGACGGTGGCGCACCAGGCGCTCTTGTGCATGAAGACGGGGTCGGAGGGGTCGGCGAGGTCGAAGGCTTTGGTGGTGGGGAGGGCCAAGGGCGCGGGTTGCGCTGCCGCGCTTGGCTCTTCGGCGAAGGCGGCCGCGCCTGCTCCGGTGAGTGCTGTGCCGGCTATGGCGGCGGTGCCTAGTTGGAGGAGGCGTCTGCGGCTTGGCTGCGATGCCGATGCCGATTCCGGTCCTGGTCCCGATCCCATGGCTGGCTCCCGCGGTGGTGGGGTGGTCTAGGCCTCTCGTGAGACTAGAGGCTGTCTCTTATACACA
>NZ_JAAKZV010000354.1 GCF_011044975.1 Streptomyces coryli
CCCGCAGGCCAATCGCGCGTCCCGCCCCCCGACCGCATAACCTCGGGGACATGGCGGAGCAGCGGGTGGACACCGACGGGGCGGCGGCTATCGAGGCGACGGGCGGCCTACGCCCGAAGGGCGTTCGGCACGATGGCCTGACCTCCGCCGAAGTGGCGGAGCGCATCGCCCGCGGTGAGGTCAACGACGTCCCCGTCCGCAGCAGCCGCTCCACCAGCGACATCGTCCGCGCCAACGTCTTCACCCGCTTCAACGCCATCATCGGCGTCCTCTTCCTCATCATCCTCATCGTCGGCCCGATCCAGGACGGCCTCTTCGGCTTCGTCATCATCGCCAACACCGCGATCGGCATCATCCAGGAGCTGCGCGCCAAGAAGACCCTGGACTCCCTCGCCGTCATCGGCGAGGCGAAGCCCAAGGTGCGCCGCGACGGCGCGTCCGCCGAGATCGCCACCTCCGAGATCGTCCTCGGCGACCTCGTCGAGCTCGGCTCCGGCGACAAGGCCGTGGTCGACGGCGAAGTGGTCGAGGCCGACAACCTCGAAGTCGACGAATCCCTCCTCACCGGCGAGGCCGATCCGGTCCTCAAGCACCCGGGCGACCGCATCCTCTCCGGCTCCTTCGTCGTCGCCGGCGGCGGCGCCTTCACCGCCACCAAGGTCGGGCGCGAGGCGTACGCCGCGCAGCTCGCCGAGGAGGCGTCGCGCTTCACGCTCGTCCACTCCGAGCTGCGCAGCGGCATCAGCCAGATCCTCAAGTACGTGACGTGGATGATGGTCCCGGCCGCCATCGGCCTGATCCTCTCCTCCCTCCTGCGCGAGGAGCGCGACTCCTCCGAGGCCATCCGCCGCACCGTCGCCGGCATCGTCCCGATGGTGCCGGAGGGCCTGGTCCTCCTCACCTCCGTCGCCTTCGCGATCGGCGTCATCCGGCTCGGCCGCAAGCAGTGCCTGGTGCAGGAGCTGCCGGCCATCGAGGGCCTGGCCCGCGTCGACGTCGTCTGCCTCGACAAGACCGGCACCCTCACCGAGGGCGGGATGGATGTCACCGGCCTGAAGACCCTCGGCGGCGCCGACGAGGCCGACGTCAAGAAGGTCCTCGGCGCGCTCGGCGAGTCCGACCCGCGCCCCAACGCCAGCCTCAAGGCGATCATCGAGGCCTATCCGGATACGGAGGAGCTGCGCTGCACCGAGTCGCTGCCGTTCTCCTCGGCCCGTAAATACAGCGGGGCCTCTTTCAACGACGCCGAGGGCGAGTCCTCCACCTGGCTGCTGGGCGCGCCCGACGTGCTGCTGCCCGAGGGGCACGCGGTGCTCGGCGAGGTCGACGAGCTGAATGCGAAGGGCCTGCGGGTGCTGCTGCTCGGCCGGGCGGCCGTGGAGCTGGACGACACGGGGGTGACCCAGGACGTCACGCCCGTCGCGCTCATCTCGATCGAGCAGCGGCTGCGTCCCGATGCCGCGGAGACGCTGCGGTACTTCGCGCACGAGAACGTCGAGACGAAGATCATCTCCGGCGACAACGCGGTCTCGGTCGGCGCGGTCGCCGCGAAGCTGGGCCTGGCGGGCGCGGACCGTACGGTGGACGCGCGCCAACTGCCCACCGACAAGGAGGCGATGGCGAAGGTCCTCGACGAGAACACCGTCTTCGGCCGCGTCTCCCCGCAGCAGAAGCGCGACATGGTGGCGGCACTGCAGTCGCACGGCCACGACGTGGCGATGACGGGCGACGGCGTCAACGACGTCCTCGCCCTGAAGGACGCCGACATCGGCGTCTCGATGGGATCGGGCTCGGAGGCGACGAAGGCGGTCGCCCAGATCGTCCTCCTCAACAACAGCTTCGCGACGCTGCCTTCGGTGGTCGCGGAGGGCCGCCGGGTCATCGGCAATATCGAGCGGGTCGCGACCCTCTTCCTTACGAAGACGGTGTACTCGGTGCTGCTGGCCCTGCTGGTCGTCATCAGCCAGGTCCCGTATCCCTTCCTCCCGCGCCACCTGACCCTGCTGTCGACGCTGACGATCGGCGTCCCGGCCTTCTTCCTCGCGCTGGCCCCCAACAAGGAGCGCGCGAAACCGCACTTCGTACGGCGGGTGATGAAGTACTCGATCCCGGCGGGCGTCATCGCGGGCACGGCGACCTTCGTGACGTACATGATCGCGAGGGGCTACTACACGGGCCCGACCGCCCTCGCCGCGGAGACCTCCTCGGCGACGCTCTGCCTCTTCCTGATCGCCATGTGGGTCCTGGCGATCATCGCCCGCCCGTACTCCTGGTGGCGCGTCGGCCTGGTCGCGGCCATGGCCCTCGGCTTCATCATCGTCATGGTCACCCCCTGGCTACAGGACTTCTTCGCCCTGAAACTGGTCGGCGCGACGATGCCATGGACGGCAGTCGCCATCGCCGCGGTCTCGGCAGTGACCCTGGAGTGGGTGTGGCGCTGGGTGGGCCGCCGCTTCCCGGACTGAGCCGCACGCCTGACGACTGTCAGTGACGCTCGCTACGCTGTGTGTTGTAGTGGTCGGCGAGCGTGGGGAGGCGCATCATGGCTGTAATGGTCGAACATCCGGTGTCGATAGAGCACCCCCAGGGCACGCCCGAGTTCCGAGAGCTGCTGCAGACGCTCCTGGAGCTTGACGAGCACGTGCCCGATGGCTACCGAACGGAGATCATCGGGGGGAAAATCGTCATGTCGCCGTGGTCGAAGGGCTACTACTTCCCTGTGATGCGGTCGCTTCGCAGACAGCTGGAGCCCCATCTGCCTGAAGGCCACGTCGTGGACTCTGCGCCGTACCTCTTCACATTTCCCGCCGCCGAGCGAGCGTACGGTCCGGACGTCTTCGCCGCGGCCGAGGGCGCATTCCGCACGGAGCGGCGGCACATCGACGGCGAGGCGCTCTCCTTGGCCGCCGAGCTAACGTCCACTTCCACACGGAATGCAGACGTCCACGACAAGGTAACGGCATACGGCAAGGGCACAGTGCCGGTGTATCTGCTGCTGGACATGCAGAAGTCGGCGGCCACTCTCTTCTGGCAGCCCACCGACGAGGGGTACGCCGCCCAAACCACCGTGCCCTTCGGCGAGAAGCTGCGGGTACCGGCGCCCTTCGACTGCGATCTCGACACATCCGAGTTCCTGCCCGCCGAATAGGCGTCGTTCAGTCGAACCTCTCGCTGGTTACAAGGAGAACCACGGGCCGCCGGTCACTGTGTGACCGGCGGCCCGTACTGCTGCTGCGCTGTGGAGCGTTACCGGACGTCGACGTAGTCGCCGTAGGTCTTCACCGCGGGGGTGGTTGTGGCCTTCGGGGTGAAGTTCCAGCGCCAGTAGCCGTCCGCCTTGGCGGTGGAGGTGGTCTTCAGGGCGCCGGTTGAGCTGGTGATCGGGGTCTTGAGGGTGCTGTAGCTGGTGCTTGTCTTCGGCTTGAACTGGAGCGCCACCGGCTGGTTCGTGTAGCCGTGGTACGCGAAGTCGTCCCAGTTGGCGCGGGTCAGCTTGCCCGTGATGGTGACGGGCTTGCCCTTCGTGACCGGCTCGGGCGCGGCGTTGACCGTCAGCTTCGAGTAGCGCTGCACGCGCGTCGTGCCGGCGAAGTTGTCCGCGGTCTCGGAGCCGTCGTTGCCGGCCGCGTAGGCCGCCACGTGCCAGGTGCCCGCGAGCTCGTTCCACAGGTACGCGTACGTGTCGTCGTGCGGCGTGACCGTGATGGTGACCTTGCAGGTCGAGGTGGTCGCGTTCACCGCGGTGCAGGTGCCGTTCTCCGTGGTCGGACCGAAGACCTGCTCCGGGTCGGCGTCGTCCGAGCCGTGCCAGATGGCGACCTGGCCATCGGCGATGCCGTCCGGATTCGTGGCCGTGACGCTCGCGGTGAAGCTGACCTGCTTAGTGGTGCCGACCGCGATGTACTTGCCGCCGTTGACGGTGACATCGGTGATCTGGGTGGCGCCGTCCTCGGCGGCCAGCGCGCGGGCGCCCGGCTTGTCACCGAAGAGGCCGGCGCTGTTCCGCTTGTGCTCCAGGCCGCTCTCCGGATCGGCCTGCGCCGCCGGCAGAGCAAGAGCGCCCAGGGCCAGGACGCCGGCCACACCGGCGCCAATGGCGATTTTCCGCATGAAGTCCCCACTGAGTGAAATACCTGCCGAACTTCCCCCCGGCAGGGTGTGAATGGTGAGGGGATATTAAGCGGGCCTACGGCGAATTCACATCGGAAAAATCCGGACACTTGGGCCATGAGTCGGAGACGTCCAGTGATGTTCGGCACAACGGGAAATGGTTGTACGGCCGATGGCAAAAAGAGCGGCGGTTCCCGTCAGTCGAACCAACGATCCTGGGCCAGTTCCTCCGTGCGGGTCGGGTCCTCCAGCAGGGCCGCGGCCTCGAAGCGGCGGGACCACTGGCCCGCCGCCCAGGCGAGGCCGGCCGCGACGCCCTCCAGGGTGGCGGCGTGCAGGACGCCGTCGGGGGTGCGGCGCCAGTCGAGTTCGACGCCGTTGAGCACGAGTTCGTCGTGTTCCTCGTACGTAGCCGGGGTGGCCGGGCCGAGGAGGGTGCGTACGGGCTGCGGGACCTCGCGCGGCTCTCCCGGGGCGGTGACCGGGGCCTCGTAGGCCTCGCTCAGGCGCGGCACCTGGAGCAGTTCGGCCAGGTCGGCGGCCGCGGACGGGCGTACGGGCAGCAGCGGGCGGCCCGCGGCCAGGGGGATCAGGTCCGGGGCGTCGGCGACCAGGGCGTCGGCGGCGTCCACGACCGCCACCTCGCCGTCGACCACGGCGCGCAGGTCGTCGGGGAGCGTGACCTGTTCCGGGTCGAGGGCGGACAGGAGGCCGTAAAGGGCGTGCAGTTGGGGCGCCGTGACCGGCAGGTCGGGGTCGGCCAGGCGCGTCAGCAGCTCCGCGGCGCCGCCCGGCTCGTCGAGGAGGGCGGCGGCGGAGGTGCGTACGCCGAGGGCGCGGAGGACCTGGTCGTCGGTGACAGATGCAGTGTCGGCGGGCTCGTAAAGACCCGCGAGGAGCGGGTCGCCGCCCGCCGCGCGCAGGCCCGCCGGGCGGCGGCCGTCGAGGACCGGATTGCCGCGCAGCCACCAGGCCGTGTACGGGCGGACCTGCTGCGTACCGCCGTCGGGGAGCAGGATGCGGGCGGGCTGCGTGAGCGCGTCGCGCAGCGGGGGCTGGGCGAGCATCGCGAGGGCCTGCGGCCAGGCGTCGTCCGCGACCAGGTCGAGGTCCCGTACGCCGATCAGCTCGGTGACCACCGGCGGGACCGGGGGTTCTTCGTCGAGGCGGTCGAGGACGTCCTCGCACCAGACGTCGACGGCGTCGAGGAGGCCGGGGTCGTCGGGCTCGGGGTAGTCGCTGTCGCGGGGCTCGAGTTCGTCCGGGTCGAGGACGACGTCGGCGGCGCGGACGAGGGCGAAGTTCGCCTGCACGCCGACCGCGGTCAGCGGTTGCTCGCCCCAGCGCTCGGCGAGGCCGGCGTCGCAGGCGGCCAGTTCGCCCTCGCGGATGACCTGCTCGAAGGGGCTGCCGGGATAGACGAGTTCGCCGGCGGGGGCGAGTTCGCCGTCCTCGTCGGAGAGGGCCAGGGCGGCAAGCCAGGGCTCGTCGCCGGGGGCGAGGTGGGCGTCGCGGACGAGGGCGAGGACGGTGGCGGCGAGTTCGTCGGGGGTGAGGGCCGCTTCTTCGTCCTCGTGCCAGGCCTCGTCGTCGTCGAGGGAGGCGGCGACGGCGGCGCGCACCTGGGGAGTGGTGAGTACGGCGCGGGGCGTCGCCGGGGTGGCGCCGAGCTTCTCCAGCAGCGGGTGCGCGGCCTCGGGGTGGGCGACGCGCAGGCCGAGGCGGGCGATACGGGCGGGGTCGGAGTCGGGGAGAGGGAGCAGGACTTGGCGGGGGCCGGTGACGGTAAGGCCGTCGGCGAGCGGCACGGGGAGGCCGCCGAGGGCCTCGGGGTCGGTGCCGGTGAGGGAGTCGTAGAGCCGGTGCCACCAGTGCGTCGGGCGCTCGGTCCCGGCGAGGGACTCGATCGCCTCGGCGAGGGGGAGGCGCTGGACGCCGAGCGTGCGCAGCGCCTGGCGGCGCTCCTGGCCGGCGGGGAGGAGGTTGGGGTAGACGTCGGCGAGGGTGGCGACGGTGGCTTCGCCCGCGCCTTCCAGGAGGAG
>NZ_JAAKZV010000355.1 GCF_011044975.1 Streptomyces coryli
TGTGGACCGAAAGCGGCATGGTCACTCACACCCAGGTCAAGGACGCGTACCTGGCCCGCAAGGACAACTTCACCCATCTCGACGACGAGCTCGGTCGCCGCTGGTTCCGCACCTCGCTGGAGCGGCGTCCGCAGCAGCGCCTTGACGATCTCCACCCGCTGTCGCACCCCGACCGGCAACTCCCCCACCACCGCGTCGAGCTCCAGCTCCAGCCCGTACTCCTCCCGCACCCGCGCGACCCGCCCCGCCAGCCCGGGCAAGCGCAGCAGCCGCAGGTTCTCCCCCACGGTCAGCGTCGGTACGAGGCTGAAGTGCTGGTGCACCATCGCCACGCCCGCGGCGAGGGCGTCGGCCGGGCGGCGCGGGGCATACGCCTCTCCGTAGAGCCGCAGCGAACCCGCGTCGGGAGTGAGCGAGCCGCCCACGAGATGGCACAGCGTCGATTTCCCGGCGCCGTTCTCGCCCAGCACGCAGTGCACGCTGCCGGCCTCGACCACCAGGTCCACGTCGTCGAGTGCGCGCATCGTCGGGCCGTAGGACTTACTCAGCCCCGTCAGCTCCAGCGCAGGAACAGGCCCGCTCATCGCGTCTTGATCTTCCCGGCCGCGATCTTCGCCTTCACGTCCTCCAGCGCCTTCTCCACCTTCGGCGGCGCCCCGCACAGCTCGATGTCGTTGTGCGGCTCGTCGAAGGTCAGACCAAAATGAACCGCCTCCGGCTTCCAGCTGCCCTTCACCAGGTGGTCGGCGGCGTACTCGATCTCCGCGCCGATGTCCGTCTCCACGTACCCGGCGTAGCCCTTCTCGCTGCCGCACTCGTGCGCGATCGGCCCGCCGATCAGCGATCCCCCTCGGCTCGCCGCCGCCTGCGCCACGCCCTTGTGGCCGAGGTTCAGGATCTGGCCGAGGACGTCGGCGCCCGCCCCGTAATCCGCCAATGCAGATTGCTTCGCCTTCGCGGCGTCGTTGAAGTCGCCCACGTACTGCGGGCGCAGCACCTTCACCTCGGGGTCGGCGGCCTTGGCGCCGCTCTCGAAGTCCTTGGCGGCGTTGACGATGGCAGGCAGCTCCGCGCCGCCGATGAAGCCCACGGTCTTCTTCTTCGACAGCAGCGCGGCCGCCGCGCCGGACAGGTACGCGCCCTCCGTCTGCTGCGGGTCGTACAGGGCGAGATTCGCCGTGGGCTTACCGTCCGCCGGGCCGCCGATCTCGGCGAACTTCACCTTCGGGAAGCGCTGCGCGACCTTCCGTACGTCGGCGTCGGTCTGGCCGCCGAGTGAGATCACGAGGTCGGAGGTGGTGGCGAAGCGGACCAGCGCCTGCTCGTAATCGGCGGCCTGGACCTGCTCGACCTTGCTGAAGGCGACCTTGCCGCCGTGCTGCTTCGCCGCCCGCTGATAGCCGCGGTACGCGGACTCCATGAAGCCGTCGTCGGAGAGCGAGCCGGGGAAGAGAACACCGACCTTGAGCTCGTCCCCACCGGAGCCGCCCGAGCTGTCCGCGGACGACGCTCCCCCGCCGCAAGCGGTCAGCACCGCCAGACAGGACAGCGCGGCGGCCGCGGCGGGGACCGCGCGGCGTGATGCATGCGTGAGTGCCACTTCAGGTGCCTCCAGGGGAGGGGCCGAGCCGGCCCGCTAGTGGTATACCGTTACGCGCCCTCAGTCTGGAAGCCCCGTGTTGCGCGGGTGTTAGCGCCGGGTTAGCACTGTGCTCCCCTCCCCCAAGCCCGCTTAGGGTGAAGTCGGCACACACAACGGAGGACGGCCTTGGTGACAGCGGCACAGCAGCCGGACACGGCACGCGGCTCGCTCCGCGACCGTGTGTACGACACCCTGCGGCGGCGCATCCTGGAGGTCGAACTCCAGCCCGGGGACCGGCTCGTGGAGCGCGATCTCGCCGCCGAGCTCGAGGTCTCCCGCATCCCCCTGCGCGAGGCGATCAGCCGCCTCGAGGCGGACGGTCTGGTGCTGGTGGTGCCCCGGCGCGGCGCGCTGGTGGCGCCGTTCACGCCCGCCGACGTCCGCGATCTGTTCGACGTACGCGAATCGCTCGAGTCCCTCGCCGCGCGGCTGTCGGCCGAACGCGCCGACGACGCCGCCCTCTCCCGCCTCGCCGCCCGCCTGGACGCCGCCCGTACCGCCACCCGCCGCCGTGACCGGGCCGCGATCGCCGCGGCCAATGCGGGCTTCCACGCCGACATCATCGATACGGCGGCGAATCCGCTGCTCACGAGCATGATGCGCCCGCTGGAGGCGCGCACCCACTGGCTGTTCCGCCTCACCGCCCAGCGCGACCCGGGCCGGCAGTGCGCGGAGCACGAGGAGCTCTACGAGGCCATCGCCGCCCACGACGCCGACCGCGCCGCGGCCGTCGCGCACACCCATGTCGCCGACGGCCGCGCCGAGTCCCTGGCGCTCGCCGCCCGCTGGTCCCGTCCGGAGATCGATCCGGAAGCGGTGGCGGCGCGCAGGCGGCGTCGGGGATCCTGATCACCACAGCCCACGAATGAGGAGAGCATGTCCGTCAAACTTGTGAACCCCGATGGCATCCCGAAGCCCGATGTATACCGCCAGCTGTCCATAGCGGAGGGATCCCGGCTCGTCTTCCTGGCCGGACAGGTCGCCCGGGACGCCGACGGCAACCCCGTGGGCCCCGGTGATTTCGCCGCGCAGGTGGAGCAGGCGTATCTCAACATCGGCCGCGCGATGACCGAGATCGGCGGCTCCTTCGACGACGTCGCCAAGCTGACCATCTACGTCGTGGACTGGACGCCGGACAAGTACCCGCTGCTCGGCGAGGGCGTCACCCGCGCCGCCGCGAAGCTGGGCGTCGACCCGCTCAAGCCGATCACGCTCATCGGTGTCGCCGCCCTGGGCGAGCCGGACCTCATGGTCGAGGTCGAGGCCACGGCCGTGTTGGCGTGACCGGATACCGCATCGCCGAACGCCTCTGGCGCCTGCTCCGCGGCAGGCTGCAGTGGCGCGTCATGTGGCTCATGCACGCGAAGTTCTCGGTCGGGGTCACCGCGGTGGTGCGGGACGGACACGGGCAGGTCCTGCTGCTGCGGCATCGCATGTGGCCGCAGGACCGGGCGTGGGGCCTGCCCACGGGGTACGCGGCGCGCGGTGAGGAGTTCACCGGCACCGTGGTCCGCGAGGTCAAGGAGGAAACCGGCCTGGACGTTGAGCCGGGACAGCTGGTACGCCTGAGGAGCGGTTACCGGCTTCGCGTGGAGGTCGCGTACGAGGCACTGCTGACCGGCGGGACGCTGAAGCCCGATCCGTTCGAGATCCTCGAGGCCGCCTGGTTCTCCCCCGACGCGCTGCCGGAGGGGTTGATGCCGGCGCACCGCAGCCTGATCCACGGCCGGGTGGAGGTCTGACATGGGAATACGCATGCCGCACGCCGAACGGCGGCGGCAGCTGGTCGAGGCGGCCATCCGCGTCATGACGCGGGACGGGGTGGCCAGGACGACCACGCGCGCGGTCGTGGCCGAGGCAGGCGTGTCCCTCAGCGTCTTCCACTACTGCTTCACCTCGAAGCAGGAGCTCCTCGAGGCCGTCATGGAGGCCATCTCGGAGCACTCGGAGTCCCGGGTGCTCGCCACCCTCAGCCGGCAGATGGTGCTGCAGGAGACGGTGCGCGGCACCATCCGCGCGGGCCTGCAGGCGTACTGGGATCACGTGCTCGCCCACCGCGGCGAGCACCTGCTCACGTACGAGCTGACCCAATACGCCCTGCGCGAGCCGGGATACGAGCATCTGGCGCAGCGCCAGTACGAGCGCTACGTCGAGGCGCACGCCAAGGTGATCAGGCGCCTCGGCGCGCTGCTGCCCGGCGCGGAGCTGGTCGCGCCCGCCACCACCGCCGCCAGGTATCTGGCCGCGCTGACGGACGGCCTCACCCTCAACTTCCTCGTCCTCGGCGACGAGGAGAAGGCGGGTGAGGTGCTCGACACCGTCGCGGACCAGATCCTGGCGCTGCTGGCTCCCGCAGAGGGCTAATACCGCTCAGTGGCCCCCCACGTCCGCAGATACGACTCCGCGCCACCCATCAGATCCCGCACCGTCTCCGCGCCCTTCCCGCCGCCGCTGAGCCGGATCTGCTCGATCCAGTCCGGCACCAGGCCGGCATGCGCCGCGCCGTCCGTGTTCACGTCCCAGGTGCGCTCACCGGTCTGCTGCCGGTCGAGGACCGTACCGCCGTCGGCGCTCCGATACGGGTACGTGATCGCGGTGCCGCCCGGTGCGGGCCAGCCGCCCACCCCGTTCATGTCGGTGCCGTATCCGAGCCCGACGCCGTACTTGTCGCGCAGCGCCTTGGTGCCGCCGGCCTCGCTGACGAAGTGCTCGGCGCCGTTCATGTACGGGGCGGCGAAGCCGCCGAGGCGGTAGAGCCGCTCCATCCAGCTGTTGTCCATCCAGCTGTGGCTGGAGATGACGCCCGGGTACTTCGCCGCCTCCAGCAGGTCAAGCGCGCGCCCGGCGGCCTTGACGCTCATGTGGTCGATCTCGAGCATCATGCCGCGCTTCATCATCCCGTTGATCGCGTGCTCGCCGAGGCGGGTGAGCCCGCGGGTGTTGCACTGCGCGTCGCTCGGATAGACGGGGAACCCCGTCCCCGGAGGCAGCAGATCGGCGATCTCCTTGGGGGTCACATTGCTGATGGGGTTGTCGTGCTGCGACCCGCTGCACTTCTCCGTACGCCAGAAGGTGCCGGTGGACAGGAACTGGCCGGCGTTCACGGCCGTGCCGGTGGTGCCGGAGTCGAAGCGCACCCCGCACAGCGCGTTGTCGAACTTATGGCACAGGAACATGCTCCGCACGCCGATCTTGTGCAGCTCATCGAGCCCGCGGTCGATATCCGCCTTGCTGCACCCCGGAATGCCGAGCGTCTGCTTGCAGCCGAACGGCTCGGAGGTCTCCACACCCAGCACCACGGCGAGCTTGCCCTGCTCGATGACCTCACGGGCCTGCGCGGAGTCGGTGACGATACGGAAGAAGCCCTTGCCGGGGCCGCCGTAGATCTTGTCGATGTAGTCCTGCATCTCGAAGGACTTGCGGGCCTCGAGCCGGATGGCGTCCATCTCGTCGCAACCGCGGTCCTTGGCCGGGTAGATGGAGCAGAGCAGCCCGTTGGTGACGAGGTCGTTCACCAGCACCCGCTGGCCGCCGCGCCAGGCGCGCTCCAGCCAGGCGTAGTAGTTCTGCTGGTGGCTGAGGGAGTCGTGGGCGGGCCAGTGCTTGAAGCTCGGCCAGCCGACCGGGTCGTGCTTGCCGTCGGCGCCGCCGGTGAGGTTCTCGAAGAGCGCGCCGGAGCCGTCCGGATAGTGCTCGGGGCAGTCCTTGAGCGCCTCGGCGATGCCGGCCTGGTCGAAGGGCTTGCCGCAGATGATCCGGCCGCCGAAGCCCTCGTTGGACATCACGTGGTTGTGCGCGTCGACGAAGCCGCGGACCCGGCCCTGGTCGTCGGTGCCGCGGAAGGGCTCACCCGTCGCGTTGATCTGCGAGTCGGGGGCGGGGCGTGCGGTGGGCTCCCACCAGTCGCCTTCGGCGCCGGCCGCGGGCGCGGAGCCCAGGCCGATGAGACACAGGAGGGCGGTGAGGAGGGCAATCAGCGCGCGTCGGTACATGGCTGCCTCGCAGAGGTGGGGGCGCAACTTACTCACGCGTAGGTACGGATGAGAATGACGCGCGCCTGACAGTCAGTCAAGTGTCCGGGACGCTTGACCTGCTCCGTGTCCCGCCAGAGTTGTGAACCTCTGGCAATGTGTGCGGGGTCTGTTCCGAACTGCGGCACTGGGTTAGCTTTCGCCTCCAAAGCTCCGCGGTCGCAGTGCGAAAGGAACCCCCGCCCATGCCCAGTGCTCCCTCGCGCCGTTCGCTGCTCGCCGGCAGCGCCGCCGCACTCTCCACGCCGCTGCTGACCAACAGCTCGGCGGCGGCGGCCACCGCGGATGCCACCACGCGCACCGTGACGCCGGGCGCGGATGTGGCCGCGCAGCAGGGCTGGTCGATGCTGCGCGGCCGCAAGGTCGGCGTGGTCTCCAACCCGACCGGCGTGCTGCGCTCCACCGCGCACGTGGTCGACTCGATGGCGGCCCAAAAGGAGCTGAACATCGTCGGCGTCTTCGGCCCCGAACACGGCT
>NZ_JAAKZV010000356.1 GCF_011044975.1 Streptomyces coryli
CCTGTGGGCTCCGCCCCCAGACCCCCGGATCGGCGCTTCGCGCCTCGTCCTCAAACGCCGGACGGGCTGGAAATCAGCTCTCCAGCTCGACCTGGATCTCTACCTCCACCGGCGAGTCCATCGGCAGCACCGCCACGCCCACCGCGGAGCGCGCGTGCACGCCCCGCTCGCCCAGCGCGGCGCCCAGCAGCTCGCTCGCGCCGTTCAGGACGGCCGGCTGGCCCGTGAAGTCCGACGCCGACGCGACGAACCCCACCACCTTCACCACCCGCTTGATCCGGTCCAGGTCGCCGGCGACCGACTTCACCGCGGCGAGGGCGTTCAGCGCGCACCGCTCCGCGAGCTGCGTGGCCTCCTCCGGCGTGACCTCGGCGCCGACCTTGCCGGTCACCGGCAGCTTGCCCTCGACCATCGGCAGCTGCCCGGCGGTGTACACGTACACCCCGGACTGCACGGCCGGCTGGTAGGACGCCAGCGGCGGGACCACCTCGGGCAGCGTGTGCCCCAGCTCGGCGAGCTGGGCCTCGACCCGACCGCTCACGCCTGCTTCTCCCGCTTCAGGTAGGCCACCAGCTGCTCGCCGCCGCCGGGGCCGGGAATGACCTGCACGAGCTCCCAGCCGTCCTCGCCCCAGGTGTCCAGAATCTGCTTGGTCGCGTGCACCAGCAGCGGCACAGTCGCGTACTCCCACTTCGTCATAGGGCGAGCCTACGGCAGTACGCTCGGGGTCGTGAGCAGGCTCCATGTGGTCAGCGGCAAGGGCGGGACCGGGAAGACCACGGTCGCCGCCGCCCTCGCGCTCGCCCTCGCCGAGGAGGGGAAGAAGACCCTTCTCGTCGAGGTCGAAGGACGCCAGGGCATCGCGCAGCTCTTCGAGACCGAAGCGCTGCCTTACGAGGAGCGGCGGATCGCCGTATCCCGCCAGGGCGGCGATGTGTACGCCCTGGCGATCGACGCCGAGCAGGCGCTCCTCGACTACCTCCAGATGTTCTATCGCCTCGGCGGCGCGGGCCGTGCGCTGCGCAAGATCGGCGCGATCGACTTCGCCACCACCATCGCCCCGGGCGTACGGGACGTGCTGCTGACCGGCAAGGCCTGCGAGGCCGTCCGCCGCCGCAACAAGGACGGGACGGCGGCTTACGACGCCGTCGTCATGGACGCCCCGCCGACCGGGCGCATCGCCCGCTTCCTCGGGGTCAACGCCGAGGTGGCAGGGCTCGCGAAGGTCGGGCCGATCCACAAGCAGGCGCAGGCGGTGATGCGGGTGCTGCAGTCCTCCTGGACCGCCGTGCACCTGGTCACGCTGCTCGAGGAGATGCCCGTACAGGAAACCGTCGACGGCGTCGCCGAGCTGCGCGCCGCCGGGCTGCCGGTCGGCGCGGTCATCGTCAACATGGTCCGCCCGGCCCTGCTCGGCGAGGCCGCCCTCGCCGGCGCCGAGGCCGACAAGCCCGCCATCGCCCGCGCCCTGTCCCAGGCGGGGTTGGGCGGCGCCAGCCGGGGCGCGAAGGCCGAGCGGCTGGTCGGCCCGCTGCTGGAGCAGGCCCGCGAGCACGCCGCGCGGCTGGCGCTGGAGCGGACCGAACGCGCCGAGATAGCGGCCCTCGGCCTGCCCACCCACGAGCTGGAGCTGCGGGCCGAGGGCGTGGATCTCGCCGGGCTCTACACCCTCGCCGCCGAGCTCAGGAAGCAGTGGAACGCATGAGCACCGAGCAGAGCCTCGACCAAGCGCCACGCCTCGACGTCGACGCCCTCCTCGACGACCCGGAGACCCGCATCATCGTCTGCTGCGGCTCCGGCGGCGTCGGCAAGACGACCACCGCGGCGGCCCTGGGTGTACGGGCCGCCGAGCGCGGCCGGCACGCCGTCGTCCTCACCATCGACCCGGCCAAACGCCTCGCCCAGTCGCTGGGCATCGCCTCGCTCGACAACACCCCGCGGCGCATCAAGGACATCGACGGCGACGGCGAGCTGCACGCGATGATGCTCGACATGAAGCGGACCTTCGACGAGATCGTCGAGGCGCACGCCGACCGGGACCGCGCCCGCGCGATCCTGGAGAACCCCTTCTACCAGTCGCTCTCCGCGGGCTTCGCCGGCACCCAGGAGTACATGGCGATGGAGAAGCTCGGCCAGCTGCGGGCGCGCGACGAGTGGGACCTGATCATCGTCGATACGCCCCCGAGCCGGTCGGCGCTCGACTTCCTGGACGCCCCGCAGCGGCTCGGCTCGTTCCTCGACGGGAAGTTCATCCGCATGCTGATGGCGCCGGCGAAGGTCGGCGGCCGGGCCGGGATGAAGTTCCTGAACGTCGGGATGTCGATGATGACCGGGACGCTGGGCAAGCTGCTCGGCGCCCAGCTGCTGCGCGATGTGCAGACGTTCGTGGCCGCGATGGACACGATGTTCGGCGGCTTCCGCACCCGCGCCGACGCCACGTACAAGCTGCTGCAGGCGCCCGGCACGGCCTTTCTCGTGGTCGCCGCCCCGGAGCGGGACGCGCTGCGCGAGGCGGCGTTCTTCGTGGAGCGGCTGGCCGGCGACGGGATGCCGCTGGCCGGGCTCGTACTCAATCGGGTGCATGGCTCCGGAGCCGATCAGCTGAGCGCCGAACGGGCCCTCGCCGCCGCAGAAAATCTTGACGAACTGGGCATTGTGGATCAGCCGGGCGGGCAGGCTGGAGGGCGTGCCACCAATGACCACGGTGGCACCGCCTCTCCCGAAGGCGCCCCGGCAGAACGTAAAGACCTCCCCGAGCAGGCAGATCAGAGCAGTGCGTCCGCCCAGCCTTACCCGTCAGCAGCGACAGCCCCGGCCGATACGGTCGCGGCCGCGCTGCTGCGACTGCATGCCGAACGGATGCAGCTGCTGGCGCGCGAGCGGCGCACGCGTGACCGCTTCGCCGCGCTGCACCCCGAGGTGCCGGTGGCGCAGGTCGCGGCGCTCCCTGGCGATGTCCACGACCTGGCAGGGCTCAGGGACATCGCGGAGCGGCTCGCGTCCGACGCCGCCGAAAGTGCCGGCGGCCCGGCCGCGTAATCCGGGCGCGGTGCCCGCACGGCGCGCAGTGAGCGCTGCGCGCTTCGCGGGCGGAGACTACGGGTCAGCCGACGGCTGCCACGTACTCCTCCTCGGGCACCAGGCCCGCGCTGCGCTCGTACTCATGCTTGGCCGTCTCGAGCAGCCGGCGCCAAGAGGTGACCGTGGGCCTGCGCCGCAGCAATGCGCGCCGCTCCCGCTCGGTCATCCCGCCCCAGACACCGAACTCCACTCGGTTGTCGAGGGCGTCGGCCAGGCATTCTGTGCGCACCGGACACCCGGTGCACACCGCCTTGGCCCTGTTCTGCGCCGCCCCTTGGACGAACAGCTCGTCCGGATCACTGGTGCGGCACGCTGCCTGTGTACTCCAGTCGGTAACCCAGCCCATGCTGGCGCCGTCCTCTCCCGAATTGAGGCTCCCCCACGGCGGCAGCGGCATATTCACCGTTGCCAGTTGAGGACGTTACGGAAGGAGCGCAAGGCGCAACACCCCCTTCGGGCCCAATCTTGAATGGCCCGAACGGACTATGCGTACGCGGCAGATCACCCACCGGAGTGAGGGGAGGGCAAGCGCGGCTAACCAGGCAAAACACCTGAGATCCGACCAGTTTCCGTCGCCACGATCCGGACCCTTGCCACCAGAGGTCGGCAATTCGGGCAGGTCTAATCACTCACAGGAGTGACGACGGAGGTGAGGCGGAACCGCATCGGTGAGGCAGTCGTGGACAGAGTAAGCGAACACACGGGCGGCTGTCCGGCGATTCTGAAGTTAGGCTGACCGCATGGCATACAAGCGCCCCGGAGGCGGCCTCACGGTCTTTCAGCAGGCCTCCAAGTTCGTCGGTGTGAGCGTCCTGGCGGGCTCCGTGCTGGCCGGCATCTCCCTGCCCGCCATCGGAGCGCTCGGCCTGATGTCCAAGGAGACCGTCGAAGGCTTCGACGAGCTGCCGGTCAACATGAAGCAGCCGCCGCTGAGTCAGAAGTCCACCATCCTGGACGTCAAGGGCAATGAGATCGCGTCGGTGTACGCCCGTAACCGCACGGTCGTCGAGCTCAACGACGTCGCGCCGGTGATGCAGCAGGCGATCGTCGCCATCGAGGACCAGCGCTTCTACAAGCACGGCGCCGTCGACCTCAAGGGCATCCTGCGCGCGCTCAACAGCAATGCCCAGGCCGGCCAGGTCCAGGAGGGCGCCTCGACGCTCACCCAGCAGTACGTGAAGAACGTCTTCGTGGAGGAGGCGGGCGAGAACGAGGCGAAGGTCGCCGAGGCCACCCGCCAGACCATCGGCCGCAAGATCAAAGAGCTGAAGTACGCGATCCAGGTCGAGGAAGAGCTCGGCAAGAAGACGATTCTGAAGAACTACCTGAACATCGCCTTCTTCGGCGAGCAGGCCTACGGCGTCGAGGCCGCCGCCCAGCGCTACTACTCCAAGCCCGCCAAGGACCTGTCGCTGACCGAGGCGGCGATGCTCGCCGGCATCGTGCAGTCGCCGAGCCGCTACGACCCGGTCAACGACGAGGAAGAGGCGAAGAAGCGCCGCAACCTCGTGCTGCAGCGGATGGCGAACAACAAGTACATCAGCCAGGACCAGGCGGACGCCGCCAAGAAGAAGGGCCTCGGCCTGAAGGTCAGCCAGCCGCGCAACGGCTGCATCACCGCCGTGAAGGGCGCCGGCTTCTTCTGCGACTACGTCCGCGAGGTCTTCCTCAAGGACAAGGCCTTCGGCAAGACGGAGAAGGTACGGGCGGCGCGCTGGAAGCAGGGCGGCCTGACCGTCAAGACCACGCTCGACCCGCAGGCGCAGGACTCGACGAACAAGTCGATCCGCCAGCACGTCTACCAGTCGGACCGGGTCGCCACCGCGGTGTCGATGGTCGAGCCGGGCACCGGCAAGATCCGCGCGATGGGGCAGTCCCGGCCGTACGGCTTCTCGGTCAAGAAGAACGAGACGCAGCAGAACCTCTCGGTCGAGAAGAGCATGGGCGGCTCGTATTACGGCTACCAGGTCGGCTCCACCTTCAAGCCGTTCACCGCGGCGGCCGCGCTGGAGCAGGGCACCTCGATCGGGAAGAGCTACCCGTCGCCGTACAAGATGCGCTATCCGAGCCCGGTCAAGAGCTGCAAGGGCGACTGGACGAACGGCGAGGGCGCGACGGTCGAGAACGAGAACGAGGAAGAGGTCGGCCCGTACGCGCTGAAGGAAGCCATCGCGAAGTCGGTGAACACGTACTTCGTCGGCATGATCAGCGACATCGGGATCTGCCCGGTGACCAACCTCGCCAAGGACATGGGCATCCAGATGGGCAACGGCGCGGAGCTGCCGCAGGCCCCGTCCGTGACCCTCGGTTCGGCCACCATCGCGCCGCTGACCATGGCGAACGCGTACGCGACCTTCGCCAACCGGGGCGTCTACTGCACCCCGATCGCGATCGAGTCGATCACCGACGCGAACGGCAAGCGCCTCCCCGTACCGAAGAGCAGCTGCAAGCGGGTCATGTCGGAGAAGACCGCGGACAGCATGAACACCCTGCTGCGCGGCGTCGTCGAGGACGGCACCGGCAAGCAGGCGGGTCTGACCGGGCGGGACAACGCGGGCAAGACCGGTACGACGGACGAGCGGACCAACGCCTGGTTCGTCGGCTACACCCCGAACCTCGCCGGTGCGGTGTGGGTCGGCGGCGCGGCCAAGAAGGTCTCGATGGTCGACATCCAGATCGGCCCGACGTACCACGACAAGGTCTTCGGCGCGGACACCCCGGGCCCGATCTGGCGGGACGCGATGTCGGGCGCGCTGGAGGGCAAGCCGGCGCCGAAGTTCAACCTCGTGCACATCCCGAAGCCGGAGAAGAAGCACGACGAGGACGAGGACGAGGGTGACGACGGCGGCGACAGCTGGTGGGACGAGGGCTGGGACGACAAGCCCGGCGGCAACGACCCGCAGCCGGACCCTACGCTGCCCTCGCCGATCGGCGGGACTGATGTCGGCACGACCGACGGGGGCGTGATCGGCGGGAACAACGGGGGCGGGAACGGGAA
>NZ_JAAKZV010000357.1 GCF_011044975.1 Streptomyces coryli
CCCCCGGCACCCCCCGCCCCCTCCGCGTCGGCCTGCTCGGCTACGGCCTGGCCGGCTCCGTCTTCCACGCGCCGCTCATCGCCGCCACCGAGGGCCTCGTCCTCGATACGGTCTCGACGTCGAACCCGGAGCGCCAGGCCCAGGCCCGCGCCGAGTTCCCCGAGGTCCGTACGGCCGCGACGCCTGACGAGGTCCTGGCCCGCGCCGACGGGCTCGACCTGATCGTCATCGCGTCGCCGAACAAGACCCATGTCCCCCTCGCCAAGGCCGCCCTCGAGGCGGGCCTGCCGGTCGTCGTGGACAAGCCGCTGGCGGCCACCGCCGCCGAGGCCGAGGAGCTCGACGCGCTCGCGCGCGACCGCGGGCTGCTGCTGTCCGTCTTCCAGAACCGCCGCTGGGACAACGACTTCCTGACGCTGCAGAAGCTCATCGGGGAAGGCGCCCTCGGCGATGTGCAGCGCTTCGAGTCCCGCTTCGAGCGCTGGCGGCCGCAGCTCAAGGGCGGCTGGCGCGAGTCCGGCGACCCGGCCGAGATCGGCGGCCTCCTCTACGACCTGGGCAGCCATGTCGTGGACCAGGCGCTGACCCTCTTCGGCCCGGCCGTCTCCGTCTACGCCGAGGCCGACGTCCGCCGCCCGGGCGCGGCCGTCGACGACGACACGTTCATCGCGATCACCCACGCCGGCGGTGTCCGCTCGCACCTCTACGTCAGCGCCACCACCGCCCAACTCGGCCCCCGCTTCCGGGTGCTGGGCAGCCGCGCCGGCTACGTGAAGTACGGCCTCGACCCGCAGGAAGCCGCCCTCCGCGACGGCAAGCGCCCCGGCAAGGACGAGCCGTGGGGCGCCGAGCCCGAGTCGGCCTGGGGCCGCCTCGGCGCCGGCGAGTCGCCGCTGACCGGCGGCGGCGAGCCCGTACCGACCGAGCCGGGGGACTACCCGGCGTACTACGCCGCGGTGGCCGCCGCCCTGCGCGACGGCGGCGAGCCGCCGGTGACCGCGGGGCAGGCGGCGGCCGCGCTGCGGGTGCTGGAGGCGGCCCGCGAGTCGGCGGACACGGGCCGCACCGTCGCCATCAAGGAGGCAGGCGCATGAGCGACGCCGACAACGCGCTGATCGCCGAGCTCTGGGACCAGGAGCAGCGGCTGCGCTTCCCCCGCTTCGACAACGACGACGCCTGGGAACTCGGCTGCCTGCTCGCCGAGCTGGCGCTCGACCGCGGCGCCGCGGTGACCATCGACATCCACCGCGGCGGCCAGCAGCTCTTCCACCGCGCCCTGCCCGGCACCACGCCGGACAACGACGCCTGGCTGGCGCGCAAGCGCCGGGTGGTGGAGCGGTATCACGCGAGCTCGTATCTCGTCGGCACCCGCTTCCGGGCGAAGGGCACCACCTTCGAGGAGTCCTCGCGCCTGGACCAGGACCGGTACGCGGCGCACGGCGGCGCGTTCCCGATCCGGGTCGAGGGCGTCGGGGTCGTCGGGGTGGTCGGCGTCTCCGGGCTGCCGCAGGCGGCGGACCACGCGCTCGTCGTCGAGGGGCTCGAGCAGCACCTGAGCTGACTCGAGCGGCGCCTCAGCTGAACAGCCTGCCCAGCTCCGGCACCGGACCGACCTGCTCGCCGAGCAGCCGCAGTCCCTCCCACACCGTCACCTGATTCGCCGTCAGCACCGGCTTGCCCAGCTCCGCCTCCAGCGCGGTGATGTGCTCGGCCGAGTGCAGCGCCGTATCCGGCAGCAGCACCGCCTCGGCGTCCGGGTGGTCGCCGCCGCGGCCCAGCGCGAGCACCTCGTCCCGGCCCCAGGTGCCCACCTCGGCCGCGGTGATGATGCCGCTGGCCCGGGCGGAGACCACCTCGGCCCCGGCGGACTTCAGGAAGCCGGCGAAGAGCTGCGCCACGTCATCCGGATAGGTGGCCGCCACCGCCACTCGGCCCACCCCCAGCGCCTGCACCGCGCCCGCGAACGCGAACGACGTGCTCGACGCGGGCAGTCCGGCCTCCGCGGACAGCTGCCTGACCTGCTCCTTCGCGCCGTCCCACCCGTAGACGAAACTGGCGCTCGTGCACGCCCACACCACGACCTGCGCGCCCTGCCGCTTCAGCTCGCCGACCCCGGCCGCGATCCGCGGCACGGACCCCATCTCCAGGAGGGCGTCCACGCGGTGGGCGTCCTCGCCGATGTCCGTGTGCACGAGCGGCAGCCGCACGCCGCCGCCGATCATCCGCTCCAGGCGGGGATAGTCGTCCTCGGCGGAGTATCCGGGGTAGAGGAATCCGGCGGTCGGAGCAGCAGCGGGCATGCGGGTCCCTTCGTGGCGCACAGGCCGGTCGTAGCCGATAGCTGATCACTCGTCAGGAGTGATGGTTCACAGGAGGTCTTCGGGCCAGCTCTGGTCCGGCGGCGGGTCGGGAGCCTCCGGCTCCGCGCCCATCGGGCCGGCCAGCGCGGCCTCCGGCGTGTCGGGGCGTACGGGCGGCGCGGGCGCCTGGGCGACCGGCGGCGACGGATCCATCGACGCCGGGCCGAGCCGCGCCGCCGGATCAAGCAGCGCCTGGTACGGGCCCACTGCCTGGGCACCGACACGGTCCAGCGCGGCCCACATCGTGACCTGGTTGGCCGACAGCACCGGCATCCGCAGCTCCGCCTCCAGCTGCGGGATGACGTCGTAGGTCGGCAGGTTCGTACAGCTGATGAACAGCGCGTCGGGCGGCGGCTCGTTGGCCCCGGACGGAGCCACCGCGGCCCGCGCCATGTCCACCACATGGCGGTAGGGAACCTTCCAGATATGCCTGGTCAGCCCGAGGAACGCCCGCCCGGTGACGGCGATCCCGGCCTCCCGCAGAAAGTCCTCGAGCGCGTCGGTCACCGACTGCGTGTACGGCGTGACGAGCGCGACCCGCCGGGCCCCGATCTCGTGCAGCGCCGCGAGCATCGCGGATGACGTGGTCATTGCGGGGACCTCGGCCGCGTCGGACAGCGCGGCCGACATGGCCCGTTCACCGAAGTGCCCGTCCACGAAGCTGCCGGAGGCGCAGGCATACGCGATCACCTCGGGCGACACGGCGCACAGCGCCCGCGCGGCCTCCCGCAGGGTCTGATGCTCGCTCACCAGCCGGGCCAGGTCGAGGCTCACCTCGACCGGGACGAAGGGGGTCCGGGTCAGATGCAGCGACACATCGTCCGGCACCCATCGCCACAGCTCGCGATCGAGCGCGAAATCAAAAGGGGCTACGACACCCACACCACGTTGTGGTTGCGGTCCACCCAGAAAAGAGACATCCATAAGGCGCCCCATTTCGGTACGTAGGGCTATGAGACTCAGGAACTCACCATGCAGCCGGTACAGGGCCGGGACGTCGGGGCAGATGCGGTTATTGACGACGGTAGAGCCGCGCCCCTAGCGTGGTCAATCCTCGCATCTCGGACGTCCTCCCGCCTCCTCTGCAACGCCGTGTCCAGCCGTGTTTGAACCCGTCGGTAACGCTGCATCGCCCGCCCAGTACAGCCGACCCTCATTGCGAAACGGTTTCTCCCCCATGTCCCAAAGCATCATCCTTGTCCTCGAGGACGATCCCCTGCCTGACCTGTCCCGTCTCACGGATCGCGCCCGCGTCATCACCGCGGGTGAATCCGATCTTGCGGGGTTGCTCCCGGGGGCGGATGTCCTGCTCGTCTGGGACTTCCTCTCCGACGCCGTACGCGACGCCTGGCCCGCGGAAGGGCCCACGCCCGCCTGGGTGCACACGGCGAGCGCGGGGGTGGACCGGCTGATGTTCCCGGGACTGGTCGACTCCGATACGCAGCTCACCAACGCCCGCGGTGTCTTCGACCAGCCGATCGCCGAATACGTGGCGGGCCTGGTGCTGGCCATGGCGAAGGACTTCCGCGGCACCTACGAGCGGCAGCGGCAGCACCGCTGGCAGCACCGCGAGACGCTGCGGGTGGCCGGCACCCGCGCGGTGGTCGTCGGCTCGGGACCGATCGGCCGCGCCATCGCGCGCACGCTGGGCGGCCTCGGCGTCGTGACCGACCTCGTCGGCCGTACGGAACGGGAGGGCGTGCGCGGCATCGCCGCGCTGCCGTCGCTCCTCCCGCAGGCGGACTGGGTGATCAGCGCGGCGCCGCTGACGGACGACACGCGGGGGATGTTCGGCAAGGCCGCCTTCGAGTCGATGCCGGACCGCGCCCGGTTCATCAACGTCGGCCGCGGCGCATTGGTGGTCCAGCAGGAGCTCGCGGCGGCGCTGCGCTCCGGCGAGCTCACGGGCGCCGCCCTCGACGTCTTCGAATCCGAGCCGCTGGACGCGGACGACCCGCTGTGGGACGTGCCGGGCCTGTTCATCTCGCCGCATATGAGCGGAGATGTGGTGGGGTGGCGGGAGGCGCTGTCCGAGCAGTTCTGCGACAACTTCGAGCGCTGGGCGGCGGGGAAGCCGCTGTTCAACGTGGTGGACAAGCGGGCGGGGTATGTCCGTGGGTGAGCGGGCGGCGTACGCCCGTGGATGAGGAGGCCGGGATGACGGACCTGACCGCGCTGAGCGCGATCGAGCTGCTGCGGGGGTACCGGGCCGGGGACTTCAGCCCCGTGGAGGCCACCCGGGCCGTTCTGGAGCGGGCCGATGAGGTGCAGCGGCGCACCAATGCGTTCGTACGCATCGACGCCGACGAGGCGCTCGCCCAGGCCGACGCGTCCGCGGAGCGGTGGCGGCGGGGGGAGCCGGCCGGGCTCATCGACGGGGTGCCGAGCACGGTGAAGGACATCCTGCTGCAGCGGGGCCATCCCACGCTGCGCGGGTCGCGGGCGATCGGGGTGGACGGGGCGTGGGACGAGGACGCGCCCGCGGTGGCGCGGATGCGCGAGCACGGGGCGGTGTTCATCGGCAAGACGACGACGCCCGAGTTCGGGTGGAAGGGCGTCACGGACAGCCCGTTGAGCGGGGTGACGGGCAATCCGTACGACCCGGCCCGGACGGCCGGAGGGTCGAGTGGTGGGTCGGCGGCCGCCGTGGCCATGGGGGCCGGGCCGCTGACGCTGGGGACGGACGGGGGCGGGTCGGTCCGGATCCCGGGGTCGTTCTGCGGGATCTTCGCCCTGAAGCCGACGTACGGGCGGGTGCCGATCTATCCGGCGAGCGCCTTCGGGACGCTGGCGCATGTGGGGCCGATGACGCGGGACGCGGCTGACGCGGCGCTGCTGATGGACGTCATCAGCGGCGCGGACGGGCGGGACTGGTCGCAGCTGGGGCCGGTGGCCGGGAGCTTCCAGGACAGCCTGGACGCCGCGGGCGGCGGCGTGCGCGGGCTGCGGGTGGCGTACAGCCCGTCCTTCGGCGGTCAGGTCGCGGTGGACCCGGCGGTGGCGTCCGCGGTACGCGGGGTGGCCGAGCGGCTCGGCGAGCTGGGCGCCTTCGTGGAGGAGGCGGACCCGCCGATCGCGGACCCGGTGGAGGCCTTCCACGTCCTGTGGTTCAGCGGCGCGGCGCGCGTAGTGGCGCATTTCAGCCAAGAGCAGCGCAAGCTCCTGGACCCCGGCCTCCAGGAGATCGTGGCGGAGGGCGAGCGCTACAGCGCGCTGGACTATCTGGCGGCGGTGGATGTGCGGATGGCGCTGGGGAAGGCGATGGGGGCCTTTCATGAGCGCTACGACCTGCTGCTCACGCCGACGATGCCGGGGACCGCCTTCGAGGCGGGCGTGGAGTCTCCCGCGGGGTCGGGGCATCGGCGGTGGACGGGGTGGACGCCGTTCACGTACCCGTTCAACATGACGCAGCAGCCGGCGGCGACGGTGCCTTGTGGGATGGATGGGGCGGGGCTTCCGATTGGGGCGCAGTTGGTGGGGGCGCGGCATGGGGATGCGCTGGTGCTGCGGGCTGCGCAGGCTTTGTACGAGGCGGGGATTGCGGTGGGGGTGCCTGCGCCGGTGGTGTGAAGCTCCCATTGGCGTACGGGCGGCTTGGCATCGGATGGTGACGGCCGCGTCGCCGTCCTGCCGTGGGGTGCGGTGCCGGAAACGGAGGCTGGCTACGGGAGGAGCGGGGAGGGGGGCGCCTTTGCTTGCCGGGCGGCGGCTCGGGG